>JBQCCT010000090.1:0-29442 GCA_051961955.1 Solirubrobacterales bacterium | reverse complement strand
ACCGACTGGATCAAGCTCGAGGTGATCGGCGACGACCGCACCCTCTACCCCGACGCGGTCGAGCTTCTCGACGCCGCCGAGCAGCTGGTCGGCGAGGGCTTCACCGTTCTCCCCTACACCAATGACGACCCGATCCTCGGCCGCCGCCTCGAGGAGGCCGGCTGCGCCGCGGTGATGCCGCTCGGCTCGCCGATCGGCTCCGGCGCCGGCATCCGCAACCCGTACAACGTCGCGATCATCGCCGAGCGCGCCGAGGTCCCGGTCGTCCTCGACGCCGGCATCGGCACCGCCTCCGACGCCGCCCAGGCCCTGGAGCTGGGTTGCGATGCGGTCCTCGCCGCCAGCGCCATCTTCGGCGCCGCCGACCCGGTTGCGATGGCGACCGCCCTGCGCCGCGCCGTCGAGGCCGGCCACCTCGCCCGCCACGCCGGCCGCATCCCCCGCCGCACCTACGCCGAGGCCTCGACCGCCTACGAGGGCCTCCCGGACCTCTCCTGATTCGGCGTTCGTCCTTAGGACGCCTATGCCGGTAAAAGGACGAACGCCGCAAGCCGGCGTCGGCCTCTACCATGAGCACCGCGCCCCTGTAGCTCAGTTGGTTAGAGCGGCGGCCTTTTAAGCCGCGCGGCGCGGGTTCGAATCCCGCCGGGGGCATTGCTTAGGACAATGCTCCTAGAGCCAAACCTGGCTCTGCAGGCAGGGGCACGGATCGCTCGGATTAAACCTCCCTAGAGGTCAACGAAGGTCAGCGAAAGTCAAAAAGGGTCTGAATGATGGGCGCCTCCTTCCCTTCGCCTTCCCTTCAAATCGCCCCGGCGAACCGGACCAGTTTCCGACCCTCGCGAGCGCATCGCATCCGTTCCTTTACTTCGGGTATTCACCGACCTACTTCGATGCTCCCCATACGAACGAGTTGGAGGTATGGGGGTTCCGCGCCCTTCTACTGTGGCTTAGGGGGAGAGTTCCCAGCATCCGCTGGAACCATGAGCGCCTCTTCGAACGGCGCCCTAGATCGGCGAACCGCAACCCGCACAGAATTCACTGCCCGGTCACTCTGGCAAATAGCCCCTTAGTCCCCCGCGTCGGCGACGACCTCAAGCGCCCATTCCTGCGCTTCGCCCGGTGAGAGCTCCCGGTCCGTCCAGTGCTCGGCTTCTTTGACGGCGTCCAGTGGGCGCGGCATGGTCCGGCGATACCTACCGATCTCCTGTCGATACTGAAGGTGCCATTGCGCCCCGATGATCTCTGCCCAGCCATCACAGCTGAGAAGCTCGATCCTCGCCGGCGCTTGCAACCAGGCCTGCGGCACTCGGACGCGGGTCGGTTTGCCCGCCACGGGTCTGAGCACATATAGAAGGAAGTCTGAGCGCGTGTCGTCGGGGACCGGAGGACCCGACCGCAAGACGAACGACCCATCTGACTGGGACTCCCAGTTTCCATTCGACCTCCACGCCGAACGCATCTATTTGTCCTGGAAGTGTTTGGGTGGCACTTTGAACAGGGCGAAACCGGCCGACGTTGGAATGGTCGGTTTGCCGGACTTCGCCATTCGCTCGGCGCTCCGCGCCTCCACGTCCGCCATTGCGAGGCGCGCCCTTTCGTAGATCTCCATCCCTTCTTGGAACCCCCGCTCGTCGAGGTTTAGCGGAGTCCTGGTGATGTGGAAGTCTTTGTCAGACCCAACAATGCCGGCCTGATGGGAGGCAACGAAGTCGTCCAGGATCTTCTGGATGAATTCGCAGACGAGTTCTTCAGCTAGTTCGGGGTCGAGATCTTCCCACTCATCCGTGTCTATCAGGTGCCGCTCCGTGGCCCTGTAGAAGTGCTCCACTGCTCCCCTAACCGGGCGGGTATCGACCAGCTCGGCGCATTCGAGCGCGACTAAACGTTTTACGTGGTAGCTGACTTTGCTCACGTCTTCGTGAACTACTCGCGAAAGCTGGGCGGGGCTTTGCACACCTCGCTCTACTAGTAGGCGCAGGAGCCGTCCGCGAAGGGGGTGCTTCATCGCCTCGATGCGCTTACGAGCTGCCTTTTTTCGCCGAGCCTCGCGGGTAGCGCCTCTCGCTGCCGCCGTCTCCTCTGCCTCCCCTTCGTTTTCTCGGCGCGCCTTGCTTCTGGAGCGTCCCGCATTCACCGCATGCCTCCCTTCAATGGCATTGATCAGTCGAGTCTAGCCCAGCGCCCCGGAATCTTCCCCCTAACCGGGGGCTGTTTTCCGGCAGGGACCTCCATTAGTAGACGCGACTCCAATAAAAGAGTTGAGCCAAGGAAAACGCATGGGAAGGAGGTGATGGAGATGCAGATGGAAGCCGTCGAGCGTGTGATCCCTGCTGCTGAGATCGGTAAGGGCGCCTAGCCGGCGCCTCATTGAGCGGGGGGCTCAACCTCCGGCGAAAAGAAGCCCCCCGCTCTGATTGCTGTAGCTACCTCCAGCGGATAACCCTTGTCAGCCAATTTGTTTCCTCGTAAGACTCCGCAATCCGAGGCTGGTCCAGACGGCCCGTCTTTGAAAATTGGAGCATCCCTGACCTACAGCGAGGCTGACTGTTGAACCGGTTTGAAGAACTAGCCCCGATGCCAGCGGCACACCCTCTACGCCAAGAGTTGCTTGCTTCCCTTACCTCCCAGGCCGATACGCCTGCCCAGATCAGCCATGCGATGCAAAAGCCGCTCAGCATGGTCAACTACCACCTCAAGGTCTTGGCAGCAGAAGGAAAGATCGAGGTGGTTGCCGAGAATGATGCCGGGCAGAAGGTATATGGGGTCGTCCTGGAACCACGGACCGAGACTGGGGTCGTGGCAAGGTCGCTCATGCTCGGCTTCTTAGACGCAACCTGGGCAACGATGACGGAGCGTCACGGACAGTTCGTCGACGAGCCCCTCTTCCCGTATCGGAGGCAGATCGTTGTCGATGACCAAGGTTGGCGAGAAGCTCTGGCTGTAACTCTGGACGCCTTGGGTAAGTACGAGCGGATTTTCAGAGACACCGCGACGAGAAACCAAACGTCAGGGGATCATCAAAGGAACGTCATTGTGTGTCTGGTGTCGGTCACCGAGCCGGGTGGGGGCCATCGCCAGAGGGAGTGATTGGCGAGCGGCGTGAGCCCAGGTTAAACACGGTAATCCCGAAAAGGGCGGCCAGCGAAAGCAGAGATCTCGGTGCTTTCGTGTGAAGCCGCTCTAAATCCACTGTCCGCAGAACAGCAACGGAGGTCGAGGTGCCAAAGGGAAGAAAGACGAAAACGCTGTGCTCCGCGGTGGCCCATCCGTTGCGAGTGCGCATTCTAGAAGTTGTGAACGAGAGTCCCATGTCGCCGATAGGTTTCGTAAACAAGGGGCTGGCGCCAGAGTTCAAATCCAAGCACGAGGCGTTATCGCAGGTCTCATACCACTTTCGTGTTCTAGAAAAAGCGGGCTGCATCGTTCTCAAGAAAACCGTGCCCCGCCGGGGCGCGGCCGAGCATATCTTCAACGGGACCGGCCATTTAACGACAACCTCCACGGTTGGGAGGAATCGGGCCAAGCTGTACAAGAACTCCGCCCTCGGACTAATTGCCCGAATTGCTGGAGCTATTGATCGAGGAACTTTCCACAGCGAGGTCGGCTCGGTGGTTAAGTGGAGCGTCGCATGCCTCGATCCAGAGGGCTGGAGCGAGATCCACGAATCCCTCGAGCGGTGCTCCAGCGAGCAGAAGCGCATAGTGGAGGAGGCACAACAGAGATCGAGGAAGCATGGAGCCGACGAGTTGATCCTGGGCACGCTTGCACTGCTCGCATTCGAATCTCCGTCTCACCCGGGTGTCATTGACTGCTCCTGTCTCGTCGAGAGCGAATGACCTGGCCGATTTAGATGGTTCCCACCAGCACCCTCAGGTGGTCCCGTTTCCAATTGAAGCCGACGATTGGGAGAGACCGCACAGACATACGCGCCAGTCAGAGCGATGGCCTGGCGACTGAAGGAGAGCTCACGACCGAAGAACCCGAAGTTCCAGCGGTCCGCTGGAACCCGCAGGCGCCCGACTGCGGCGCGGGCCAGCTCGAGGTCAAAACGCTCGTCTACGTCAACGGGTTGCCGGAACCAAAGCCGTTCGCGTTTTCCTTCACCGGGGAAGGCACGGGAACTACCGAATCGGAATACCAGATGACGGCCCTTGCGATCTCAGCGGCACCATCAGCTCGCTCAGAGCCCGCACAAGCGACCCGCGTCGAGCGATGCGCTGGCAGGAGAGGCGCGCATCCCTCGGCGGCCCGGCCGGACCGCCGATCCAAGGCGCTCAACGCCGGCCCGAGCTCGGCGCTTGCCACGAGGAGGAGAGACATGGAGATCCACCCTGACCCCGACGGCGAGGGCGGCAGCGCCTACTTGTCGTTCCACTTGGCTCGCTGGAAGGCGGGCCAGGCCGGTCTCGACATCTCGCGCGAGCGCGAGATGCTGGAAGCCGATCCGGCCTTCCGCAGGATCTACGCCCAGACCAAAGCCGAGGTGCCGCAGCTGCTCGTCCGCTGCCTGACCCTGGGGGATCTGGTGGAAGGCCAGGTCCTCGCCCTCTGCTGCGAGACCCTCCGCTACCCGACGAATGAGGGCGGAAGGGATCTCGGGTGAGGAGCGTGCTCGCAGCGAGATGCCCCCTCCGGTCTGCGGGCCTCGCCATAGTTGCCGCCTCTCCTCGCGCCGGCTTCGCCGAGAGAAGCCCCGGCCGCGACAAGGCCCACGCGCAGATCGATTCGACGGGCGTAGCTCTTCATCCAGGCTTGCCGGTTGGCGGTCCCAGCCCAGAGCTACCTCTCCTTGGGCTCGCGGCTGTGGACCTGGCAAGAAGCGACGCCGGTCAGGTCCGACGGCGTCGGCCGGGGGCCCGCTGTCTGACTGGGGCGGCGGGCCCTTTCTGCTCCCACCTCAATATCGCAGTCCCCGAGAGGCTGGTTCAGTTCGGAGTGCCTCTCGGTATGCGAGGCCGGGGTGGTCCCCTGGCGCCGCGGACCTCACGCCAGCGCCGGAGGCGCGCGCGATGAGCGATTTGGGCATCGATCCTGACGGAGCCGCCGTAGGCGAATGGCTAGCGCACGACATCGGCGTGATGTTTCTGCAGCTCGTCGACGAACCGGCAGGAACGGTCGCTGAGCACGACCGAATCCCACCAATCCGCGGCGTTTATCTGTTCTCAAATGGCGAGCGAACCGTGATGCTGGGCCTCGCCGACGATCTCAGGCGGTCGCTGCTGGCCGCAGTCAACCCTGATGGGCCGAACGGCAGCACCTATCTGTCGTTTTGGCTGGCTCGCTGGATGGCGAAGAGGGCCGGGCTGGACGTCGACCATGACCGCAAGCACCTCGAAGCCGATCGCGATTTCGCCCCCCACTACAACCGCGCCAAAGAGCTCGTCCCGGATCTCATGGTGCGCTTCATGACCCATCGGAATCTCGTGCAAAGGCAGATCCTTGCGCTCTACGCGGAGGTCCGTCTGAATGCGCCGATCCCCAGCCGTCTCTACCCGGAGTGGGAAGGCCCCGCGTCTCTCGACAGCCTCGCGGCCAGCGATCAAGACGATCCGCCCGCCGGTGCCCTGACCACCGTCGGAGGCGGGGGCTCAGTCGCCACCGTGGCTCTCGATGATGCCTCCTGCAGGGGCCTCGACCGTGACGATTTCAGCGGGCTCGGGGTGTCCTCGGGACCTTCCAAGGCCCAGCTCGGGCGGGCGATCAGACAGATTCGCAACGAGAGGCGCCTGACCCAGGAGCAGGTTGCGGATCGCGCCTTCATAGATGAGACCTACCTCAGCGCCATTGAGACCGGCAAGAGGAACCCGAGTTGGAAGTCGCTCACCGCGATCAGCGCGGCCCTTAACTTCTCGACCGCCACTCTTGTGGCGCGGGCAGAAGAGAGTTAGCTAGTGACTGTAGATCTTGTACAGCATCCCTCCGGCGAGTCGGCTGCGGCGGAAATCCCACCGCCCGAGCGAATCGACACGATCGCCCAGGCACTCGCCGACGAGACTCGGCGACAATTGCTGAAATTCTTAGTGGAGACGGGCAGGACCCTGAGCGCGACGAAGGCGGGCAGAGCGCTTTTCCTAGAGACCAAGAGGCTCAACCGCCAGCTCAACGCTCTCTACGACGCCGAGCTCGTCTTTCTCGCTGAGGCCCGCCCGGTGCGGGGGGCTACGGAGAAGCTTTTCATGGCTACTCCTACCGCCCTCGAAGATCCAATCGTTAGGGCGGCGCTCGATGCCACCGAGCTATGGCCTGGGTTGGCATCAGTGACCTGACCCATCGGTCGCCATTTCACTAAGAGCCTCACGCATGTGAACAGGTTGGCGAACTTTCGGCCATGTGCACCAGTAGAGACAGCACCCACACATCGCTCGAATAGGGACAAAAAACTGGTACATAAATGCCAAAAAGTTGGTACGTGGAGTTCCCCTCGATGTACTAGGTTGGCTCGCGACTGGTACCCGCAGGTATCGCGGACCCGGTTAGACATGACGACAGATCGGGGGGACACCGTGAGAACCAGCGCCATTCATCGCCACCTGGCACCTGCCGTGAAAAAGGTTCTGTCACTTATTGCACTGATGGGTCTGATCGCGCTATCGGCCGGCATCAGCGTGGCAAGTGGCGATGGGGCAACCCCGGTCGCGAGCGAATCCGCCCAGCAACCGATTCCACCTGGTGTGGTGGAACTTCCCGCCAAACGCACCGCGAACACCGACACCTACCGCCTGCACTCGGGCCTGCTGGAAACCCGGATCTATGAAGCGCCGGTCAACTACCAAGCCTCAGAAGGGGAATGGCTGCCGATCGAAGAAGGCCTTGAAGAAGGCTCGGAAGGGCAGATCACCAACGGCGCCAACTCAGTCGAGGTCAGCCTGCCCTCCGAACTGCAGGAAGGGGCCACGCGCCTTGCGGTGCGAGGCCAGTGGGTTGCCTCCAAGCTCCTGGCGACCGAAACCGAACCGGCCGAAGTGAGCGAAGGCGCGGCGGTCTACGCCAGCCCGGAAACGAACTCCGCCTTCGAATACACCACCCTCCCGAACGGGCTGAAGGAGGCGATCGAACTCAAAGGCCCTTCCAGCCCGTCGAGCTTCCGCTACGAACTGACCTCCTCAGCCGGCCTCGAAGCCGAGTTGACCGAAAGTGGCTCGGTGGTTTTCAAGGAAGGCGCAGGTGTGGTTGTCGCCTCGCTGCCGGCCCCGACGGTGGCTGACGCCGGCTCGCTCGCTCCCGCACCCGGACAGGTCAGCTACGAACTGGCGCCGCGGGGCGAAGGCGCCTGGGTGCTGACGATCGCAGTCGACCGCGCCTGGCTGGAAGCACCGGGCCGAAAGTTCCCCGTGCAAATCGACCCGACCATGACCGCCGAAAAGTCCGATCTCGACTGCGTGATCGGCGGCAAGACCGGCCAGGAAGGCTGGATCGACTGCGCCAGCTGGGGCCGCCAGAACCTGCTCGCCGGCTACAACGCCGAAGTCAATCAAGCCGAAGACAACTGGTACCACACGTTGATGTACCTGAGCACGGCGGAAATCCCCGAAGGAGCCGATGTCAGCTCAGCCAGCCTCGAGCTTCACGCCCCCGAAGCCGTGCAGAACACGAGCGGTGTCGGTGTCTACCAGGTGACCAAGCCCTGGACCTGGAAAGCAAACTGGAAACGCTACGACGAAGCCCACCCGTGGGCAACCGAAGGCGGCGACTACGCCGAACATCCCCTCGGCGAAGTCACGACGGCCGCCCGAGGCGGCGGCGCCGGCTGGTGGAGCATTCCGGTCGAAGCTGCCTCGGTGCAGCAGGCGGCCGAACACGAAGAAGACGTGAACGTGCTGGTCAAGCTGCTCGACGACAAAGTGCGCTCCTGCCTGCTCGGGAGCTGCACCCACCGGCTGGTCAAGTTCGACTCGAGCGCCGCCGCCACCGTGGCGAACCGGCCCTACCTGCGCGTCGTCTACGACTTCGGCAAAGCCCCATCGACCAGCAAGCTGACCTCGCCCGAAGCAGGCCGGGTCTCGAGCCACTACTTCACCCTGCGCTCCGAATGGGGCGGCGGCAGCCACGAAGCAACCACCACTGGCGTCACCTACCAGATGAAGCTGCCGGGCTGGGACGAATTCCGCACGATCCCCTCCAAATACGTGCTGGACGGCAAAGGCCAAGCCGTGCAGTGGCCGCTTCCCGTCAGCCAGAGCCCGGGCCACAGCGAACCCGTCTACTTCAACTACATCGAAGCGGTGCGCGAAGAAGGCTGGCAGTTCTACGAAGAAGGAATCAAGCTGCGGGCGCTCTTCGCCGGCGAACCGCTCGCCCGCGGGGCAAGCGAACCGGTGAGCGTCCAGTACGCCGATGAATTCGACGGCGTCGGCGCCCCCACCGACGCGCACGCCGCGGTCGGCCCCGTGAGCCTCGACCTGCTCACCGGCAAATATACGCTGAGCAGGACCGACGTCTCGATCCCCGTGCCCGGCTCGGAATCGAACCTCGAATTCACGCGCACCTACGAATCCAACTACCGCGGCAACGCCGTTGCCTCAAAGGCACTCGGTCGCGCCTGGCAGCCCTCGGCCCCGGTCGAACAGGAATTCGAAGGCGAAGCCTGGGTGCAGCTGCTCGAACGCCACGAAAACGCCGTGCCCCCCGTCTACGAAGAAGAATGCTGGGAAGAAGCCGGCAAACAGGTCTGCGAAAAATGGATGGCCGAAGAAGAAATCCCCGCGGCAGACTGGATCGAACTGATCAATAACGAAGGCGAAGCGGTGGCCTTTGAAATCGTGAACGGCGCCTACGTCGCCCCCGAATACATGCGGGAATACGTCCTCGGCAAGGAAGGGGAAATCTTCACCTTGACGACTCCCGAAGGGGTGCGTACCGTCTTCACCAAAGGAGCCTCGGCGGGCGAATACCACGCCGCCACGATCTCCTGGCAGACGACGGCGAAATCGGTGCGCTACGTCTACGAACTGTTCACCAACCCCAACAGCTACCGCCTGGTGAAGGAGATCGCTCCCGCGCCGTCGGGCGTCAGCTGCAGCGACACCGGCTCAACGACGACTCCAGGCTGCCGCACCCTGGCCTTCAACTACTTTTCCTGCGGCTCGTGCTGGGGCGGCTACCGGCTGG
Organism: Solirubrobacterales bacterium; assembly: GCA_051961955.1. Taxonomy (GTDB): domain Bacteria; phylum Actinomycetota; class Thermoleophilia; order Solirubrobacterales; family 70-9; genus VAYN01. The sequence goes on along the minus strand of JBQCCT010000090.1, from coordinate 20,331 downwards.
AAAAGATCAACTACTACGACCCGACCGGCTCGGGCAGCCCGCGGAGCGTCGCCCAATACGGCTATGACTCCGAATACCGGCTGATCGAAGAGTGGGACCCGCGGATCTCGCCGGTCCTGAAAGAAACTTACGCGTACAAGATCGAAACGGACCCGACCTCATGGACGCTCGCCAGCCTGACGCCGCCGGGGCAGGAACCGTGGCGGTTCAGCTATTACAGCTCCACTGAATTCACCGCCGAAGCGGGCCACTACAACTGGCGCGATGAAGAGCTCTTCGGGCGGCTGAAGGCTGTCAGTCGTGCGAGCCTGATCGAAGCCACCCCGACCGCGACCACCACCGTCGCCTACCAGGTGCCGCTCAGCGGCAGTGGCGCCCCTTATGACCTGAGCCCCTCGACCGTGGCGACGTGGGGACAGGGCGACTATCCGGTTGATGCGACCGCGATCTTCCCGCCCGACCAGGTCCCAACCTCGCCGCGCCCGAGCGACTTCTCACACGCGAGCGTCCACTACCTCGACCCCGAAGGCTATGAAGTCAACTCCGCCTCGGCGACGGCGCCGGGCGCCGAAGGGCCCTCGATCACCACGACCGAATTCGATGCGCACGCCAACGTCGTCCGCGAACTGAGCCCGCAGAACCGCCTACGCTCGCTGGCGGCGGGGGCCGAATCGGCCACCCGCTCCCACGAACTCGACACCCACTCGACCTACTCCTCCGACGGGACCGAGCTGCTCGAATCGTGGGGTCCCATGCACCAGGTGCGCCTGGCAAACGGCGAAAGCGTGAGCGCGCGCATGCACCAGGTCGTCAAATACGACGAAGGGATGCCCGAAGGCGAACACAAACCCAACCCCGACCCGAGGCTTCCGACGAAGGAAATCACCGGTGCGGCAATCGCCGGACGCCCCGAAGACGCCGACCAGCGCATCACCGAAACCCACTACAATTGGAACCTGCTGAAGCCGACCGAAACGGTGGTCGACCCCGGCGAAGGTCATCTCGCGATCACCTCCGTGACCGCCTACAACGCCGAAACCGGGATGCCGGTCGAAACGCGCCAGCCCTCCAACTCAGGCGGCGGCGGAGCCGGGACGACGAAGACCACCTACTACACCGGCGCAAAGCACGCCGGCCCATGCGAAGAACAGCCGGTCTACGCCGGTCTGCCCTGCAAGGTGACGCCGGCGGCCCAGGCGAGTGGGACCGGACGCCCCGAACTCCTCGTTAGGGAAGTCAAGTCCTACAACGGCCTCGACGAGCCGACCGAAATCACCGAAAGCCCCGGCGGCAACGCCGCCAACGGCCTGCGCAAGACGCTTCTGACCTACGACGTCGCCGGGCGCCCGCTGACGAAGAAGATCGAAGGGGGCGGGGTGGGGATCCCCAAGGTCGAAACCACCTACAGCTCCACCCTCGGTCTTCCCACGAGCGAACATTTCGTCTGCGAAGCCGAATGCGGCTCGCCGCAGTTTCTCACCTCGCTCGGCTATGCGAGCTCCGCCCACGGACCGCTCAGCCATCCCGCCGACGTCGCCGTCGATTCAGGCGGCAACACCTGGGTCGTTGACAAGGGCAACAACCGCATCGAGGAGTTCAACGAATCCGGCGAATACATCCGCGCAGTCGGTTCCCTCGGCTCGGCGGGCGGCCAGCTCAACTCGCCCTCAGCCGTGGCGATCGACTCGCTCGGAAACCTCGACGTCACCGATACCGCCAACAACCGCGTCGCCCAGTTCAGCTCCACCGGCGCCTTCATCGAGGTGATCGGCCAAAACGTCAACAAGACCAAGGTCGAAAGCGGCGGCACGGCGGCCGAAAAGAACCGCTGCACCGCTTCCTCGGGCGACGTCTGCCAGGCCGGCAGCGCTGGCTCAAGCGAAGGCCAGATCTCCGAACCGATCGGGATCACGACCACCGGCGGCCAGAACTTCTTCGTCGTCGAGCGCGCCAACAACCGGGTGGAGAAGTTCAACCCGCAGGGCGAAGTGCTGGCCAAATTCGGCGAAACCGGCAGCGGCAACGGTCAGCTGAAAGAACCCACCGCGATCGGCTTCCACGGCTTCCTGCTCTGGGTGGCCGACACCGGCAACAACCGGATGGAGGCCTTCACCACCTCTTACGTCTACTCGCGCAAGTTCGGCGCCGAAGGCGCCGGCAACGGCCAGCTCAAACGCCCCGTCGCGGTCGAGGCCGACTCCAGCGGCAACGTCTGGGTCGCAGACGAAGGAAACAACCGCGTCCAGAAGTTCTCCGAAGGCGGCGAATTCCTGCTCAAGTTCGGCGCGGGCGGAAGCGAAGAAGGCAAGTTTGCCTTCGCCAGCCCGATGGGGCTCACGATCGACGCCAAAGGCAACATCCTGATCGCCGACCCCGGCAACAACCGCGTCGAGAAGTTCTCCGGCAGCGGCTTCGATACGCAGGCAACGACGACGAGCTACGACGCCCTAGGCCGCGCCACCTCCTACGAAGACGCCGACGGCGCCAAAGCGACGACCAGCCTCGACCTCGACGGCCGTCCCGCCACCAGCACCGACGCCAAGGGCAGCCAGACCATCCGCTACGACGCCAACTCGGGCCTCCCGGTCGAAATGGAAGCCTCCGGCGTGGGCGTCTTCACCGCCAGCTACAACGCCGATGGCAGCATGGTCAAACAGGGCCTCCCCGACGGTCTCACCGCGCAAACCACCTACGACGCAAGCGGCTCCCCGACCCGCCTCACCTACACCAAGGCGAGCAACTGCGGCTCGAGCTGCACCTGGCTCAACTTCGAACTCGAAGACTCGATCAGCGGCCAGCTCCTGCACGAAACGAGCACCATCGTCAACCACACCTACACCTACGACAAGGCCGGCCGCCTAAAAGAAGCTCAGGAAACGCCCACCGGCGGCTCCTGCACCACCCGCGCCTACACCTACGACAAAGACTCAAACCGCCTGACGATGGCGACCCGTGAACCGGGGGCCGGAGGAGCCTGCACGACCTCCGGCGGCACGACCAAGAGCTACGAATACGACGACGCCGACCGCCTGATGGCGAGCGGGCTGACCTACGACGCCTTCGGCCGGATCACCAAACTACCCGGCTCCCTCGCCGGTGGCAAAGAACTCGTGACCAGCTACTTCGGCAACGACATGGTCGCCACCCAGTCCCAGAGCGGCGTCACCAACACCTTCGAACTCGACGCTCGATTGCGCCAGCGCCAGCGCCTGCAGGCCTACGGCCTGGAAGGAACCGAAATCTTCCACTACGAGGGCAGCTCCGACGCCCCGGCTTGGACCCAGCGCGGCGAACACTGGACCCGCAACATTAAGGGCCTCGGCGGCGAACTGGCGGCGGTGCAGGAAAGCGGGTCAGAACCAGTCCTCCAGTTGGAGAACCTGCACGGCGACGTCGTGGCCACCGCAGCGCTCAGCCCGACCGAAACGAAACTCAAAGCCACCTTCCGCTTCGACGAGTTCGGCAACCCGACCTCAGGTGAAGCAGGCCGCTACGGCTGGCTGGGTGGTAAGCAGCGACGGACGGAACTCTCTTCCGGAATCGTTCAGATGGGGGCGCGGAGCTATATTCCACAACTTGGCAGGTTTTTGACGCCCGACTCTGTTCAAGGAGGCTCCGCGAATGCCTACGATTATGCGAACCAAGATCCCATCAATCAATACGATCTAGGCGGCGAATGCGCCAAAGTAAAATACAGCGACCCCTGCGGAAAGGGCGCGAGAGCAGGAACCCCTCGTGAACTCAGGCGGATAGCCCGTCGCGAAACCGCGAATAACCACGTCAAACGGTTTCATTTTGTCTGCGCGCCGCACGGTGGTTGTGCACCGACTCAGGTATCAGGAAACGGCGGCGGTTCGGTCCTCCCGGGTTTTGTGTCCTCGGTGCTGGGGAAGGCTGTTCATTGGCTCTGGCAGCACAACCCGGCGAACCCAGAAGCCTATCGCCAGGCCATGGACAAGGTCATCGGCGGCGTGGAAAGCAAGGTGGGCCGACAGGCTGCTAGCTGTACGAAAGCCGCCCTTGAAGGGTGGCAGGAAGGGGCAGTCCTTCGAGAAGCTTACAAAGTGGCAGGGAAGGCGGCAGCTGGGCTGTGGGCAGCAGGGCGATGCGGACTCGCTGTGTTGGGCTGACTACCTAACACGCAGCCCTCACGGAGCTCTGTCGCGATATCCTTTCGCATATGTTCAAGGCCTGGACTATTCGCCGATCTCCGTGGCTGGCCGTTGCTGCCGTCTTGGTGGTCGGCGAAGCCATTCTGCTGTTAGTGAGTGGTGCACCCACGCTGCTTCATTTATCGGCTGTCGGAGTTGCCTTGGTGCTCGCGCTCTTCTTGCTTCGTGGTAACAGGGTTGCTTGGCTGATCACGGCTACGGGAGGCCTCGCGCAGCTCATCAGCGCAATCGCAGAAACTCACCTCGTGCCTACTATTAGCTCGGCGATCATCGTTTTGGCCCTAGTGACGAACTCGTCGCGAGCGCTAGTTTGGGATCGGAGAAGTGTGGGCGCCCGCGAAGTGCCCACCCCCACGGTGGGCAGCGGCACGAACTCAATCAGGAGCGTCGGGTATTATTGGTTAGCGCGACTTTCTGGATGGGAAGCGCAGATTGTCAGCCCAGCCGGCGAACCTCGAACGTATGGTGCGCTCTTGTTTCGATTGTTTTTCTTATGCATTCTGCTTCTTATTCTCGTTGGAGCAACCACCAGTTGGCACGAAGGTTCCGGACACGGTAATGCCATCGTGGATATCTTGAGTAAGACGATCTGGGCTGGCTATGTTTGCGTACAAACTGCACTAGTGGTGTTCCTTTTTCTCGAAGCACGGAGCTACATCATCCGAAGAAAGCGTCGTGTCACGGCGGGTGTTCCTCGAGCTGGGGCTCCTCCCGGCGGGAGCAGTCGATGACGAACCTCTAATAAACGCTGCAAGCTGGCGGTCGGTGTTATTTTCCGGTCAAATAGCGGAGAAGGCGCATAAAAAAACGGTTCGTCCTGTGTGGAGTGAGAGCCGAACCTCCACCTAAGAGCCCTTCCACCATCTCGCGAAGTCGGTCGAGCAGGCCTCAGGCAGGCGAGATATTCCTGGCTACAAGGCAAGCGCCGCCCCCGCCGAGGGAGACGCATCGGTGCATTATGCCTCTTCTGCAAAGCGGGAACGGTGGGCTCGCCGGCCCCGGGATTTTCGCACCCCGGCACATGCGCCCGCTGAAGCTCCCGAACAGCGTTCAGCGCTACATCGCCGCCAGCCACGTCGCGATCGAGGCTGAGCCCCTCCTGCGCCCGATTGCGGAGGTCTCGCGCCGGATCCGCCCTCATCTGCGAGATGGGTAAGGTGGAAGAACTCTCGGGGCGGCGGTTCCTCGACCGCTTCGACGTTCTCTTCGAACAGGCGCCGCGGATGGAAGGCGTGAAGAACGTGCCGACCGTGATCCAGGTCCCGCGCTTCAACCTGAGCGAAGCGATTCCGGATCTCGATGCCGGCAAGAAGGAGCACAAGGAGCTGATCGACAAGGCAATCGACAGCTTCTCGACCTGGCGGACCAGAACCCCACCGATGCGCAGGTCGCCCTCGGCGAGGTCGAGGTGGACGCCGCGCGGGGGCCGCCGGCGTCCTCGTCGAGCACGCCGAAGATTCGCTTCATCCGCGCCTACATCATCCACCGCGAGGTCGCAGCTGACCTTGTCGTGCGCGCGCTCGAGCGGCGCGCGGCCGAGCGGGAGGAGGAAGCCAAGGAAACTCTGCTCCGCGAAGAAAGCGCTGAAGGAGCAGCGCAAAGAACAGCGGCGACGCGACCGCGAGGAGCGCACCGAGAGGGGAGAGCCCTCACCCCAGGCGAAGGCCAAGATCGACGCCGAGCTCGCGGTTCGCTTCAACGACGATCTCGGGCGAAAGCTCCTCGAACGGCGCTCGGGAGGAAGAGCAAGCACGACCTCGCCCGGTTTAGGATCGTCGCGAAGCTGTTCCTCGAGGACAACCCCTCCCTCGCCGGTTGCGGGCTGCGCTTCACGCTGGAAAAACTGCGCGATGTGAAGCGCAACCGCTGAAGCAAGGCGGCTTCAAAGAAAAGGATCGTCTACGCGAGCGACGAGGAGTGCGCCGCTGAGCTTCGGCGGCGGATCGAGGGCGCCCGAAGCCTTTCGGAGGAATGGAGATCCTCACCGAGGCGTTGCTCGCCGCCGCTCTCGCCGACAAGGCCGAGCCGGCTTCCCGTCGACCGCGGTGGAGCCACGAGGGCGCCGAGCCGGTGAAGAAGCTCCTCAGGGCCGAGACCAAGGAAGTCCGGCCGCGAAAGCCCCGGCAACTGAAGCAGAAGACGACGAAATAGCTCGACCTGGGCCGCTTTGCGAGAGCGGGGCGGCTCTCGTAGGCGCGACCCAATTCCCGTTGCGCGCCTGGTTGGTCCTCCTCCGGACCGCTTCGGCAGGCCATGACCAACCAGGCGCAGCACCTCAAATCGGCCAGCCCGGCGGAAAAAGACCTTCTCCGGCGGCTCGCCCTCCAAAGGGGCGTCTCGTTCGTTCCACCGTCAATGAGCGACCGCTCAAGTATTGCGCCGCGATTTAATTTCCGCCCGGAGATCTTCGAAGTCAACAGCGATCCTGACCCAGCGGTGTGATAACCCCGCCCAAGGACGCGTCTCGACATCGCTGGTTGGCTTTCGGCGTTAGTCGCACTGATCAGTTTGGGTCCTATTCATCACCAACGTCCTTGGGCCGTGGGCGTTGATTCTTGCGAGCGCGATCAGCCGTGCCGTACGGTTGATGCGATACAGACGGGAATGGGCTAGGGCAGGCTTAGTCAACCTAGCGTGCCTAGACGATCCAGACCCCGTTCCACATGTAGGCAGACGAGCACGGTGCTACGGGAGACGTTCTTAGGACCTTTAAGGCCAAAAGCCACTCTTTCCGCACCACGCTCTTCGAGCCCCTGCGCCTCAAAGCCCACGGTCACTCCGCCGCTGAAGTCGGTCCTTCCTTGAATGACCGCTAACAGTTCGTTCGCATCGTGCCGCCTGGCCGAGCGGGCCAGTAGGACGCCCGGGTACAGGCACCTCTGCGGACCTGCGGGGTCGCCGGACCCCGGATTTTCGCACGCTTCGCGTGCGGGCCGGGGCTACCGGCTCCCGCACCGGGCGGGAGCTCCACAGAAGGAGTTAGCCAAATGGCAGATGCACTAGCCACTCCCGAAGTCGACATCGACCTCATCGATGTCGTCGACGACTTCAACGCCCGCAAGAAGTTCCCGAAAGAGGAGTTGGAACAGCTCGCGGGAACCATCGAAGAGACCGGGCTGGTCCAGCCGATCAAGGTCAAGGAGAAGCCCGATGGCCGCTTCGATCTCGTCGCCGGCGAGCGGCGCTTCCGGGCCGCGAAAATCGCCGGTCGCAAGACAATCGAGATCACCCTCGACCGGCAACCCGGTCACGGAAACCCTCGTCGAGAACATCCATCGCTCCAATCTCAATCCGATCGAGACGGCGCTCGGCCTGAAAGCCTTCGCCGAGGAGCACAACCTCAACACCTACAAGAAGATCGCCGTCAAAGTTCGCAAACGCGAGGACTGGGTCGGCGCCCACATGCGCCTGCTCAAGCTCCCCAAGAGCGTCCAGCGCTACATCGCCGCGAGCGACGTGCCCGCAGACGCCGAGCCGCTCCTGTGGCCGATCGCCGGGGTCTCCGCGAAGGTCGCCGTCGTCGTCTGCGAGGCGGGGAAGCAGCGGGGTACTCCGGTCGCCAGTTCGTCCAGCGCTTCGGGGACCTCGAGCGACCTCACCAAGGGTGGCCAACTTTTTCGAGCTTGGCCAGCCAGGTCGCCTGGATGCGACAGGGGCGACATGAAGGCAGCAAGCGAAAAGCACTCGTCTGCTGGACCTACTCGCAAGCGTGAGCCCCTGCCGCGGGACGTTGTCGATCTCACTGCACAACGTCTGCGGGTGCTGGCCGAGCCGAACAGGATCGCTCTGCTCGATGTCCTGAACGCCGGCGAGGCCGGCGTTCAGGAGTTGGCCGACGTCGTCGGCCTTCCACACCAAGACGCCTCGCATCACCTGGCCGTACTGCACCAGGCTGGTGTCCTTGTCTGCGGGCGGCGGGGGAAGGATGACCCTTTACGCCGTCACCGACTGGAGCGCCTGGTGGCTCATCGAACAGATCGCGCGCTGGGTTGAGTCATGCCCGGCGGCTTCGGCACGCTCGATGAGCTGTTCGAGTCGCTGACGCTGATCCAGACCCACCGGATCAAGCACTTCCCCACGATCCTCGTCGGTTCCGCCTTCTGGGACCCCCTGCTCGAGTGGATCGAACGCGGCCTCGAGCAAAACGGCCTCATCTCTCCCGGGGACAAAGAGCTCCTCGTCCTAGCTGACGAGCCGATGCAGGTCTGCCAGCACGTGATGCGCGCTAGCGAGCGCCAGCGCGCAGCCGCCTTATAACGAAGCGCCTTGGCGCATTCCCATTCCTTTTATGTACACACGCGTTTGTTGACGAACCAGCCAGTTTCTGGTACATACTTACTTGTTCTCAACGAAACACGTGGGAATATCTCCAGGAGTGGGGTTCGCCCCCTCCTCACGCGCAAGAGCCGGCCCTATCCCGCCTCTTGCGCTGCCCAAAAGCCGCCTAGTGCCGGAAGTGGCGGTGCTTCGTAAAGACCATCGCCACTCCGGCCTTCTCGCAGGCCTCGATTACCTCGGCGTCGCGTTTGGAGCCACCGGGCTGGATCACGGCGGTTGCGCCGGCTTGGATCGCCAGCTCGGGGCCGTCGGCGAAGGGGAAGAAGGCGTCGGAGGCTAGGGCGGAGCCGGCGAGGAGGTCATCGGCCCCGGCGCCCCGGGCCTCGCGGCACTTCTCGACGGCGAGGCGGACCGAGTCGACGCGGCTCATCTGGCCGGCGCCGATGCCGAGGGTTGCCCCGTCCTTGGCGATCACGATCGCGTTGGAGCGGACGCGGCGGCAGACGGTCCAGGCGAAGAGCATGTCCTGCCATTGCTGCTCGCTCGGCTCGTTGCCGGTGACGGCCTCCATGATCTGTCGCGGCTCGGGGTCGCCGTCGCGGTCCTGGATCAGCAGGCCGCCCATCACCCGCTTGACGTCGCGTTCGCTCGGGTCCTGCCGGCGGCGCTCCTCCTCGCAGAGAATGCGGATCGCCTCCTTCTGCTGCAGCACCTCCAGCGCCCCGTCCTCGTAACCGGGCGCGCTCAGCACCTCGACGAAGTTCTTGTGCAGCTCGTCGGCCAGCTCGCGGCCGATCGGGCGGTTGATCGCGATCACCCCGCCATAGGCCGAGAGCGGATCGCAAGCAAGTGCCTTCAGGTAGGCCTCGAGCGCGTCAGTGCCGATCGCCACCCCGCAGGGGTTGTTGTGCTTGACGATCACGCAGGCCGCTTGCTCGAAGTCGCCGACCAGCGCCCGCGCCGAGTCGAGATCGAGCACGTTGTTGAAGGAGAGGGCGCGGCCGTGGAGCTTGGAGACCCGCGAGAGAATGTGGCTGCGCAGGCCGACCTCCGAGTAGAGCGCCGCCCGCTGGTGCGGGTTCTCGCCGTAAGAGAGGTCGAGCACCTTCTCGTAAGCAACCGCCAGGTGTTCCGGGAAGTCCTCGTACTCCGTCGAGAACCAGCGGCTGATCGCAGCGTCGTAGCGGGCGGTTTGGGCGAAGGCCTCGTTGGCGAGCCAGTGGCGCGTCGTCAGGGAGATCTCGCCGCCGGTCTCCTCCAGCTCGGCGCAGACCGCGTCGTAGGACTCCGGTTTGACGATCACGGCGACGCTCTCGTGGTTCTTCGCCGCGGCGCGGATCATCGTCGGCCCGCCGATGTCGATGTTCTCGATCGCTACCTCGGGCGCCACGTCGCGGCCGGAGACGGTCTGCTCGAAGGGGTAGAGGTTGACGCAGACAAGATCGATCGGCTCGATCCCCTCCCGTTCCAGCGTTGCTATGTGCTCAGGGTCGTCGCGCCGAGCCAGCAGCGCCGCGTGCAGCCGCGGGTGCAGCGTCTTCACCCGGCCGCCGAGGATCTCTTCCTGGCCGGTGAACTCGGAGACGTCGGTGACCTCGATCCCGGCCTCGCGCAGTGCCGTCGCGGTGCCGCCGGTGGAGAGAATCTCGACCCCGAGCGCTGCCAGCCCGTTGGCGAAATCGGCGACGCCGGTCTTGTCGGAGACCGAGATCAGCGCCCGGCGCACCTGGATCTGGCCGTCGATGCGCTCCTGCTGGGTTTCGGTGGCGGGATCAGTCATCGATCGCGACGTACGCGGGTCGCTGGGTCGATCCTAACTCTGCCCTGGGCGATCATGCGGATCGCCTCCGGATAAAGCTCGTGCTCGACGGCGTGGACCGCCGCCTCCACCTCCGCGCGGGCGACGCCAGGCGGGACCGCAACCTCGCGCTGGGCGATCACCGGGCCGGTGTCGACCCCCTCGTCGACGAAGTGGACGGTGACGCCGGTGGTCGCGACGCCGGCGGCCAAAGCCTGGCCGATCGCGTCGAGGCCGGGGAAACTTGGCAGCAGGGCGGGGTGGATGTTGACGACCCGGTTGCGGAAGCGGGCGACGAAGGCGGCGCTGAGCAGCTGCATGTAGCCGGCGAGGACGACGAGATCGGCCCGTAGCGATTCAATCCAGTCGCCGATCGCCTCGTCGCGCGCGGCTCGATCGGTGTAGTCGGCGGCGGCGAAGACAGCGGTCTCGACCCCGGCGCCGCGCCCACGCTGCAGTGCCCCAGCTGCCGGCTTGTCGGAGCCGACGCCGACGACCTCGACCCCCTCGCGCCCGTGCAGCTTGTCGAGGATCGCCTGCAGGTTGGTGCCGCTGCCCGAGGCGAGGACGACGATCCGAAACGAGTTCACGCGCCCATCTTTGCGGAAGCGACCTGCAAATTGTCTCCGCATACGGGGACGATTTGCAGGCTAGGCTGCCGGGCGTGAGCGAACACGATCTCTGGCAGGGCATCCTCTATCTGCACCTGTTGGCGATGGCGTTCTTCGTCGGCGGGCAGTTGGTCTTCGGCATTGCGGTGGTGCCGATCCTCCGCGGCGACCCGGACCCCGAGCGCAGCCGCATGCGCGCCGTCGCCCGCCGCTTCGGCTACGGCTCCCTGGTCGCCCTCGGTGTCCTCGTCGCCACCGGGTGGGCGATGGCCTCCCACTACCACCTCTTCGGCAGCTCGACCCTGCAGTGGAAGCTGGGCCTGGTAGCCCTCGTCATCGGCCTCACCCTGCTACACCTGCGTTTCCCGAAACTGCACGCGCTGCAGGGCGCGATCCTGCTCGCCTCGCTTGCGATCGTCTGGCTCGGGCTGGAACTGGTCGTGGGATAGACAGTTTTCGGTACAAAGTCCTTGACTAGACAGGGTTCTCCTGATAAGCACGGGTATGGGACGACTCGTCCCATACCCAGTAAAGACCAAGCCCGGCGCGGATCGTCGGGCAAAAGGGAGAACCATGAAGAAACTGAAAATCCTCGGCCTTGCCGGGGTAGCGGCGATGGCCCTACTGGCGTTCGTCGGCGCCGGCACGGCTGCGGCCACACCGACGGCGCTCTGCAAAGCGCCGACAACAACCCCAGGGGGGTTGCCTATCTGCGAAGGCATCCACCTCTATCCGGCGGGAACGAACATCCACGCCGTCCTGGAGGAAGGCACGAAGCTCAGCATCGCGACGCCCAACGGCGTCGTCGAATGCAAGACGGCGACACTCAACGCCTTCACCGAGCAGCAGACAGAAATGCCGCTGGGGGCAGTTGTCAATGCGCTCACCTTCGGCGCGTGCGAACAGGCAGGCGAACCAGTCGATGTGGAAGCGGTCAAACCCGGGACACTGGACATCGAAATCATCGATCTCCCGGTCTGGACCTACAACGGCACACTGACGTTGACAGGGACCGAAATCAGGATCCTCTGGACAAAAACCGGCGCCGAATGCTTCTACGACGCCGGTCACACCGGAGTCTTGACAGGCGGACCGATGGCGACAATCGATTGGTCGGGCACCTTGACCGGCACAGGAGGAAACCTCCTCTGCCCCAAAGGGAACGCCACCTGGAACGGCGCCTTCACAGTCACAAGCCCAGAACCGCTCTGGGTCGAGATGTGATCTAGATCCGACTAAGGGGAGGGCGGCCGCCTCGGCGGTCGCCCTCTGAAGCCAGAACCCGTAACGCGACGTCCCTAATGCTGCTCTGGGGTCCTGGAACCGCTCTGGCAACCGTACTTTGCAAAACGACATCAACATCATGTGGATCCGACTATGCAGCTGGAACCACCATTGATATGACTCTGCAACCCGGATCGACGTCGATCATCTTCGATGTCAGCGGTTCAATCGAAGACATCTGCACCCGATAACGGGACAATCACAGCTCAGGGATTTGAGATCACAGTGGTTGCCCCCGCCCCGTTGAACATCAGCTGCTCCTATACCGCCGGGACCGGGCTAGATATCGGCACCTTCACGGGCGGAAACCCCGCCACAGTCAATATCAACACTGAATTACCAAAGCGCACAGGCAGCTTCCTCTGCCCGAATAAGGTCATCTGGGGCCCACTCGGCCGCGGGTGGCTGGGACTCGACCTTCAATTCGGCCCGGGGGCTACGGCGATCGTCTCCAGCGCGAATTTGCCGTTCGCCTCGTCCGGGTCGCCCAGCGGGTAGTGCCCCGTGAAGCAGGCGTCGCAGTGCTCGCCGGGGTCGGCGCCGATCGCCTCGTAGACGCCGGCGATCGAGAGGTAGGCGAGGGAGTCGGCTTCGAGCTCGTCGGCGATCTCCTCGATCGAGCGGTCGTGGGCGATCATCTCCTCGCGGGTCGACATGTCGACGCCGTAGTGGCAGGGGTTGCGGATCGGGGGGGCGGAGATGCGCAGGTGGACCTCGCTGGCGCCGGCGGCGCGGAGCATGCCGACGATCTGCCGGGTGGTGTTTCCGCGCACTATCGAGTCGTCGACGACGACGATCCGCTGGCCGGCGACGATCTCCGGCAGCGGGTTGAACTTCAGCCGCAGGCCGTGCTTGCGCAGCTCCTGCCCGGGCTGGATGAAGGTCCGCGCCACGTAGCGGTTCTTGATTAAGCCGTCGTCGCGCGGCAGCCCGGAGGCGCGGGCGAAGCCGGCGGCGGCGGGGTTGCCCGAGTCCGGCACCGAGATCACCAGGTCGGCTTCGACCGGGGCCTCGCGCCAGAGAATCTCGCCCATTCGCCCCCTCACCTGCTGCAGGACCTTGCCCTCGAGGCGGCTGTCGGGGCGGGAGAAGTAGATGTGCTCGAAGACGCAGGAGGCCCGCCGCTCGCTCTTCACCACCTGCCGCGTCTCCAGCCCGCGTTCGGTCAGCGAGACCATCTCGCCCGGGTGCACCTCGCGCATCAGCTCGGCGCCGATGATGTCGAAGGCGCAGCTCTCGGAGGCGACGACGAAGCGATCCTTCAGCCGGCCGAGGCTGAGCGGCCGGATCCCGTGTGGGTCGCGGAAGGCGACGATCGCCCGCTTGGTCATCACCACGGTCGAGTAGGCACCCTGCAGCCGCGGCATCACGTCGGCGACCGCGTCCTCGATCATCTTCCCCTCGTGCGAGGAAAGCAGCGCGGCGATGATCTCCGAGTCGGAGGTGCCGCGGAACTGCAGCCCCCGCTCCTTCAGCTCGTTCCAGAGCTCGACCGCGTTGGTGAGGTTGCCGTTATGGGCGAGGGCGAGCTCGCGGCCGTCGTCGCGCCAGATCGGCTGCGCGTTCTCCCAGGAACCGCCGCCGGTGGTCGAATAGCGAACGTGGCCGATCGCCATGCCGCCCTCCAGCGCCCGCAGCTTCTCCTCGTCGAAGACCTGCGAGACGAGCCCGGAGTCGCGCAGGGTGGTGATCATCCCGCCCTCGCAGGTGGCGATCCCGGCCGACTCCTGGCCGCGGTGCTGCAGCGCGTAGAGACCGAAGTAGGCGAGCCGGGCCACGTCGTGGCCGGGTGCGTATACGCCGAAGACACCGCATTCCTCACGCGGCCCCTGGCGATCGAAGCTGAACCCCTGGTCGGGAGACAAAGCGCGTTTCCTCGTTGTAGTAGAAGACGGACGCGCAGGCAGACTGTCCTGCCTACCTGCGCAGAGTAGCAACGCCTGACGGCTACCCGGTCCGTCTCCGCCCCCCGCAGTTTGCGGGCTAGGCGAGCACGCGCGGCGTCACTTCGGACCGCTCGCCGATCGCCAGGCCGAAGCGCTCAAGCAGCTCCGGCACGCTCTCCGGCTTCATCTCCAGGCCGTGCCGCTCGTTGAGCGCGGCCAGATCCTCGGGGTCGGCGTTGAGAGCACCGCCCAAGGCATCCAGCTCCCGGAAGAAGTGCTCGAAGCCGGCTGGGGCGATGATCTCGAGGATCCGGCAGGGCTCCTCGCCGGCGTTCCAGAAGGTGTGCCACCGCTCGCGCGGCTTGAAGACGAGCTCGCCCGGGCCCGCCTCCACCACCTCGTCGCCGAGCAGCGCGCCCATCCGCCCCTCGAGCACGTAGCTGTACTCGTCCTCGCGGTTGTGGCGGTGCAGCGGCGCCGCCAGCGCCCGCGGCGGCAGCGGGTGTTCGACCAGGGAGAAATCGCCGCCCGCGTCCTCGCCGTCGATCATCCACCGCACCCCGATGCTGCCGAGGAAGCCGACCTTGCCGTCGTTGGGTCCAATCACAGTTGCCATCGATCTATTCCTTTCATAAGACAGTAGTGTCGCGTGAAAACTATAGACACACTCCGGGCGATCTGTCAAGATTGGCGATACAGACATGTCCGATAAAAAGCGTCCCTACAAGATGAAGCGCCGCGCCGAGCTGGAGGCGCAGACCCGCCGGCGGATCACCGAAAGCGCGGTCGAGCTGCACGGCAGCCTCGGCCCCGCCCACACCTCGATGAGCGCCGTCGCCGAGCACGCCGGCGTACCGCGTTCGACCGTCTACCGTCACTTCCCCGACGAGGAGGCGCTCTTCGGCGCCTGCTCGGCGCACTGGGGGACGGAAAACCCCCCGCCGGACGTCAGTAGTTGGGAGCAGATCAAGGACCCGGACGAGCGGCTCGCTGTAGCGCTCGCCGAGCTCTACGCCTACTACCGCCGCGCCGGCGGCATGCTCGACAAGCTCCTGCGCGACGAGGATTCGGTGCCGATGGTCGCCAAGCTGTTCGCGTCGTTCCACCAGTTCATGGCGGCGGCCGCAGAGATCCTGATGCGAGGGAGGGGCCTGCGCGGCAAGGCCCGCACCCGCGTCCACGCCGCGATCGCCCACGCGATTTCCTTCCGCACCTGGCAGCAATTGACCGGCGAGGGAGGACTGAGCGACAGGGAAGTGGCAGAACTGATGCGCCGCCTCGTCAGCGCTGCGGCTTAACTAAGCCTGACTCGGCTCGCCCTCGACGTCGAAAGCCGGCAGCCCGTCGATGCTCTCGGTGTTCTTCTTGGCGACGTAGGCCTCGATCTCCGCAGCCCCGCCGACCCGCATCTTCTTCTCGGCCCAGGCCTCCATATGGGGACGCTCACCCTCGTAGCTCATCAGCGGCACGCCGTAGCCGCAGGAGTCGGCGACGCGGGTGACGTCGACCAGGATGATTGCCCGCTGCGCCTCGGAGACCTCGTGCGGAGCTTCGAAGCCGGCGCGCTCGAACAGCTCCGCGAAGCGCGGGTCATCGGCCGGGATCATCTCGCCGCGCCCGTGCAGGCGCAGGATCCGCGGCGGTCCCTGGAAGGCGCAGAGCATCACCACGATCCGCCCGTTCTCCCGCACGTGCGCGACCGTCTCGGCGCCGCTACCGACCATGTCAAGGTAGGCGACCGTGTGATCGTCGAGCACCCGCAGCGTCCCCGCCGGCCCCTTTGGCGAGACATTCACGTGTCCCTCCCCATCAAGCGGTGCCGAGGCGACGAAGAACATCTCGCGCTCAGTTATCCACTCGCGCAGGTGCTCGTCGATGCGGTCATAAATCTTGCCCACCCGACGAAATTATCAGCGGTGTTCCCTCTATCCGCCATCCGGACGAAAGGAACACCGCTGTCGCCGAGCTTCTAGCCCTGGCCCTTCAGCTTCACTTTGATCGCTTTCACAGTTGGCGCACCGACGATGTTCGGAGCGCTACTGGTGACCTTCAGCGTCAACTTCTTGCTGGGCGGCAGTTCCTTCAGCCGTTTGACCAGCGCCGAGCTGAACTTCAGCTTGAATTTAGTGAAGGCACCCGGGGCGATGGCTTTGGTGCCGCCTTTGAGCGTGGCCTTCTTGCCTTTGCCGAGCGAGACGACGCCATTGACGGTGACGTTGGCGGCGATAGGGCCGGTGACGAGGAGCGTGACCAGCTTCTTCGTCGCCGTGGCGGAGACGTTCAGCGTCACCGTTGGGCAGGCGGCCTGGGTCGCCGCGCTCTGCGGGCAGGCGTCCTGGGTCTCGTCGCCGAAGCCGTCGTTGTCGGCGTCGGGCTCGATAGTCGCCGTCACCGGTATCCGGGCTTCGCTTTCTGACTGCGGTTCGAAGGGGGTCGTTGAGCCCGTGCCGGCATTAAGGAAGATGCCGAGCAAGCCTTTTTCGCCGGGGGTTTCGCAAAACGGCACTCCGATTTCGCTCGCTCCAGCGAGGCCGACCCTGTCACCGGCTTGGATCGGGATCCTGGTTGGGAAGGTGTTGGCGCCCAGGCTGACGTTTTGGACGGCGCTTTCCCCGGCAATGAAGAGTTGTTTCGGACCAGTGACGCGAACGACCTTGAGCACGGTCGGGACCGCTGCCGGAATACTTGAATTGACAGACCAGCTCGTGACGATTCCATTGGCTGCAGCCGCGGTGGACAATGGGTTGCCAGGAGCGCTGAACTCGAACACCCCCAGTCCTTCCGCCGTTTCGGTGGCGCTGCACTGGTCGCCGATGACGGTCGCCGCCGATGCCGTTGGTGCTCCGGCAACTGAAAAGGCTGCAGCCGCGAGCGTGACCACGATCAAGAATCGCTTCTTCATTCTCTCTCCCCTAAAGACTGATCGTTGAACAGATGCGGCGGGGAGCCTACCGCCAACCTCTTTGTCTGGATCTCCGGGGTAGAGTCAGCCTATGGGGACGATCTGGCGCTGGCAGGACGATGAATGGCGGCGCTTGTCCCCGTCGGGCTTCCCCTCGGAGGAAAAGCTGCACGACTTGGTCGAGGATTCGCCTGAGTTGCTTCCTCTCTCGGGCGACCCATCGATGGTGGTGCTTGGCCGGGAGGTGCCGCTGGGACCTGGATACGCCGATCTGCTCGCGGTCGAGCCGGACGGTCGCCTGGTCGTGATCGAGATCAAGCTCCGTAAGAACGCAGAGACCCGCCGAGCGGTCGTCGCCCAACTCCTCACCTACGCCGCTTATCTGAAAGGGCTCAGCCTGGTGGAGTTGGAACGAGTAGTGAGACCTCAGCTCGAACGGGCCGAAGCTCACTCGATCCTCGACTTGGTCCGGAAGTCGGACCAGTCTCAGGAAGTCGAAGCGGCCGAGTTCTCGCAGGGACTCTCCGAATCGCTTGTCAGCGGCGCCTTTCGCCTCGTGCTGGTTCTGGACGAGGCTCCTTCGGAACTCGTTCAACTCGTCGGCTATCTGGAGGGAATCAGCAGTGGGGTCGTTCTCGACCTGATCACGGTCGCGGCGTACGAGACGGGCTCCGAGCGGCTGCTGGTTCCCCAGCGTGTCGACCCCGAGCACCCGGGAGAGCAGGTGCCCGTCGCAGGGGCTACCCGGACGGCCGGTGGACAGTCGCGACGGGAGGTTGATGGCTCCGGCGCCTTCGAGGAGGCGATCGCGCGGGCAACGGAACCGGCGCGGGCAGAACTGCAGCGCCTGCTCGCCTGGGCGCGGAAGCTGGAGGCGGAGGGGCTGGCGACTCTGCGCACGGTTTTCGGCCAGGGGCGGGAGGTGCTGACGGTCTGGGTGCGAGGCGAGAAGGCCGGCCTCCTGTCGATATGGCACGAAGGAGGCGCCTACCTCTCGCTCTGGCGCTCTGTCTTCGTCCGCCTTGCCTGGGACAGCATCGCTTCCGTTGAGAAGGAGACCGGCGAACCGATCGGGCAGGGCAGCTCGGTGCACGACCCCTCGCCAGAGCTACTCGATCTGCTGGCCGACGCCTACCGCGACGCGGCAAAGGGACAGCCGGCCTGGAACGGGCGCGACTTCTACGTCTCCTTCGGGGAGAACGAGCAGCGCTCCTGGGACGAGGCAATCCAATACGGCTTCGTCAGCGCTGGCGGGGGCGAGTGGTACACGAAGAGCCTCAAGCAGTTGAAGCCCGGCCACCGGATCTTCGTTTACATCCCCAAGGGGAACGGGGTCGGCGGCTATGTCGGGGTTGGCGAGGTGGCAGGGGAGGCGATGCCGGCCAAGGACTTCGAGGTGGGTGAGAACGGGAAGGTCGCCGATTACCTCACGGTGACCAAATCACCGGGGGCCTCCCAGAACCGCGACGACCCCGCTGCCGCCGAGTGGGTGGTGCCGGTGCGCTGGATCGATACCCGCCCGAGGGAGAAGGCGATTCGCGATTCGGACTTCTTCGCCAACCAGAACTCCGCGGTCAAGCTCACCCACGGCTACACCCTGAAACGACTGAGCGAAGAGTTCGGGCTCGATCAGGCGGCCGCTTCGACCTGAGCCGGTAGCGAGCTCCAAGTCCGCTCGGCCTCGGCGAGGCTCACCGTGAGGCTGCGGTCGCCGGCGCCGATGGCGATCTGCTCGCCGCCGACGGTGCCGATCAGGACGGCGCCTAGGTCCTCCAGGGCTTGGCGGTCGCCGCTGACCAGGAAGCCGCCGGGGCCCTCGCCGAAGAGGGCTTCGGTGGGTTGCGCGCCGCGCTCGCGGAGATGTTCGACGTTGGTCTCGCAGCCGATGTTGCCGGCGATCGCGCACTCGGCGATCGCGCAGGCCAGGCCGCCGTCGCTGACGTCGTGGGCTGAAGACAGCTTGCCGGCGCGGATGGCGTCGCGGACGATCTTGCAGGCGGCGGCGACGCCGGTGATATCCGAGCGGGGGAGGCCCATCTGCAGCTCGCCGCGCTGCTTGGCCAGCTCCGAGCCGGCCAGGTTCGGTTCGAAGGGGCCGATCAGGCCGATCGCGTCACCTTCGCGGGCGAAGGCGCTGCCGGCGACCTGGGTCGGGTCGGGCAGTTCGCCGACCATCCCCACCACCGGGGTCGGGTAGATCGGGCCGTCAGGTCCCTCGTTGTAGAGGGAGACGTTGCCGCCGACCACCGGCACCCCGAGCGCCTCGCAGGCGTGGGCGAGACCGCTGACGGCGCGGTCGAGCTGCCAGGCGCCGGCCGGCTTCTCCGGGTTGCCGAAGTTGAGGCAGTTGGTCAGGCCGAGCGGCTCGGCGCCGACGCAGGCGAGGTTCTGGGCGCACTCGAGCACCGCCTCGATCGTCCCCAGGTATGGGTCGCAGGCGACCCGCCGCCCGTTGCCGTCGATCGAGACCGCGATCGCGTTGCCCGACTCCGGCAGCTGCAGCACCGCCGCGTCGGCCTGCTCGGGCCGCCGCACCGTGCGCGAGCCGACGACGTAGTCGTACTGCTCGAAGGCCCAGCGCTTGGAGGCGATGTTGGGCGAGCCGAGCAGCGCCAGCAGCTCCTGTTCCGGCGTCGCCACGACCGGCAGCGTCGCCCGGTTGCCGTAGATCCAGCCTTCCGGATCGCCCGGCTCCAGGTCGTACAGCGGGCAGCCGTCGACCAGCGCCTCGACCGGCATCTCACCGACGGTCTCGCCGTCGCGCAGGATCCGGATCAGGCCGCTCTCGGTGACGACGCCGATCTCGGCCGAGCCGGTCTGCCACTTCTCGCAGATCGCCCGCACCTCGTCCACCCGCGCCGGCTCGACCACCGCCAGCATCCGCTCCTGCGACTCGGAGACCATGATCTCGAAGGGCTCCATGTCGGCCTCGCGCAGCGGCACCCGGGCGACGTCGATGTCAATCCCGACCCCGCCGGCGCTCGCCATCTCGCCCGCCGAGGAGGTCAGCCCGGCGGCGCCGAGGTCCTGCAGCGAGACCAGCAACCCCTTCGCCAGCAGCTCCAGGCAGCACTCCAGCAGCTTCGACTCCTCGAAGGGGTCGCCGATCTGCACCGTCGGCCGCTTCGCCTCGTCGCCATCACCGAGCTCGGCCGAGGCCAGCACCGAGGCGCCGCCGATCCCGTCGCGCCCGGTCGAGGCGCCCATCAGCACGATCGCGTTGCCCGGCCCCGCCGCCGCCGCCCGCACCATGTCCGACGTCTTCGCCAGCCCCAGGCACATCGCGTTGACCAGGCAGTTGTGCTCGTAGGGCTCCTCGAAGTAGATCTCGCCGCCGACCGTCGCCACCCCGATCGAGTTGCCGTAGTGGCCGATCCCGCGCACCGCGCCGTCGAGCAGG
>JBQCCT010000089.1:0-4774 GCA_051961955.1 Solirubrobacterales bacterium | reverse complement strand
GCACACCGAGGTCGGCTTCCACGAGGTCGAGATGGAGGAGAACCTCTGGTCGATCTCGATCGACCCCGACGAGTCGATGCGCGAGTACGTGCTGCTGCAGCTGAAGGTGCGGGCGATGCGGGACATGCTCTTCCGCAGCCGCATCTTCAACTACCTCGCCGCGGCGACGCCGGGGCTGAAGGAGTTGGTGACGATCGGGAAGATCTGGGAGCTCGCCCAGCTCGACCGCAAGGTGAAGAGCGGGCGCAAATACGACCTGGTGATCGTCGACGCGCCGGCGACCGGGCACGGGGTCGGCTTCCTGCAGACGCCGCGCACCTTCGCCTCGATCGCCCGGGTCGGGCCGATCCACTCCCAGGCCCGGCAGCTCGACCGCTTCATCACCGACCACGAGCACACCGGCACCGCGATCGTCGCCCTGCCGGAGGAGATGCCGGTCAACGAGTCGATGACGCTGGAGCGGGACCTGCGCGACGAGGTCGGCGTCGCGGTCGATCGCGTCTACCTCAACGGGCTCTACCCGGAGCGGTTCAGCAAGGCCGAGGCGGAGAAGCTGCAGCGGCTGGCTGAGGAGGAGGACGGCGCCGCGCGCTCGGCGGCGCGGGCGGCGCTCTCGGAGCTCGGTCGGGCGCGCTCACAGCGGGCCCAGCTCTCGCGCCTGCGGCGCGGCGTCGAGGCATCGGTCAAAACCCTGCCCTTCCTCTTCGAGCCGGAGCTCGGGGTCGAGGCGGCGCGACGACTGGCGAAGAAGCTCGGCTGATGGCGTCGCTGAACGAAGTCCTCGAGGGCAAGTCGATCTGCATCTGCGCCGGCTCGGGCGGCGTCGGCAAGACCACCACCTCGGCGGCGATTTCCTCGGGGATGGCGGCGCAGGGCTTGAAGGTCTGCGTGCTGACGATCGACCCGGCGAAGCGGCTGGCCGACTCGCTCGGCCTGGAGGAGCTCGGCAACGAGGCGCGGCGGGTCGACCCGGCCCTGTTCGAGGCCCAAGGGGTGGAGATGAAGGGCGAGCTGTGGGCGATGATGCTCGACGCGAAGGCGACCTTCGACGAGCTGATCGCCCGCCAGGCGCCCGACGAGGAGTCGCGCGAACGGGTGCTGAACAACCGCATCTACCAGCAGATCTCCAGCGCCCTGGCCGGCTCGCAGGAGTACATGGCGATGGAGAAGCTCTTCGAGCTCCACACCGAAGGCGAGTTCGACCTGCTCGTCCTCGACACGCCGCCGACCCGCAACGCCCTCGACTTCCTCGACGCGCCGAAACGGCTGACCCAGTTCATCGAGGGCAAATCGCTGCGCGTCTTCATGAAGCCGACCGGGCTGGCGGCGAAGGTGACCGGCCGCGGCGTCTCCGTCGCCCTCTCCGTCTTCAGGAAGATCGTCGGTTTCGACCTGCTGGCCGATCTGGCCGAGTTCTTCAACGCCTTCAGCGGCATGGTCGACGGCTTCCAGGCCCGGGCCAAGCGGGTCAACAAGCTGCTCGCCGACCCGGAGACCTGCTTCCTCGTCGTCTGCGGCCCCCAGGGGGAGCCGATCGACGAGGCCGTCTACTTCCACCGCAAACTGGTCGAGGCCAAGCTCCCCTTCGGCGGCGTCGTTGTCAACAAGGTCCACTACCCCACCGACGAGCTGCAGGGCGACATCGAAGACCTCCCCGAGACCCTCACCGAAAAACTGGACGACCCCGACCTGGCCAAGCGCGTAGCCGCCAACTTCGCCGACTACCAGGCCCTGGCCGAACGCGACGCCCACAACATCGACCACCTCGCCTCCGAGCTTCGCACCAGCGTCGTCATCCGCGTCCCCCATCTGGACGAGGACGTCCACGACCTCGCCGGCCTAGCGCAAATCGACCGCTACCTCTTCGCCACCGCCGAGGAGCGGGTGGAGATGGCGGCAGGCCGGGCGTGAAAATCACGACGCCGAGTCCGCGAGAATCCTTGCTGTACAAGGACTGACGCGGACTCGCAGTACTAGCTGTGCTTCTCAGCTCGCCTGATTGCGCGAGTACTCGAACTCGAGGTGCTCTACCTCCCAGTCCGAGTCCGGGACCGGGAAGAGGTGGCGGACGCGGGGGGTGTCGATCCGCTCGCGATGTTGGATGTCGCGGTCGGAGGCGACTGGCCATTCGAGGGAGTCGCCGGGACGGGGGTCGGAGACCTCGTCCAGCCAGGGGGTGGCCGTGATCTTGATCTCGTCTTCGGCGGGGATCGGCTCCATGATGCGGGTCTCCTGCTCCACGTACTCCTCCTCCGGTAGTTCGTCGACGGGCAGCTGAAGTTCTGCGGACGGCTCGGGCTCGACGGCAAGCAGCTCCACCGGCTGCGGCTCGGACTGCACCGAGACCGTGATCTCGGCGTCGCCGCCTTCGAGGCCGGTGACGATCAGGGCCTCGTCGGCGGTGGTGCTGAGGTCGCTGCCGAGCTCCCCCAGCGCCGCTTTGCGCAGCAGGCCCCGTACGCCGTCCTCGGCCCAGGTGGCGAGCGCGACGGCGCCCATCACCGGGCGCCCGTTCATCGTCGCCCGCTCCAGCTCGAGCAGGTCCTCGACCCGCTGGCGCGCCTCGACCTGGTCCATCGAGTCGCCGTCGGCGATCAGCGCCGCCGCCCGCAGCGGCAGCGAGGCGCCCACCGGTCCGTGCCCCTCCAGCACGGCCCGCATCGCCAGCAGGTGGTCGCTCAGGCCCTCGAGCGCGGTGGCGCGCTCGCAGCCCATCTCGAAGCGACCGACCGCCCAGGTCAGGGCGCTGTCCGGATCGGGTCGCGCCTCCAGCGCGGTCCCGAACCCGATCAGCTCGTCGGCCTCGCCCTCGCTCAGCCGGTAGCCCCCTGGCCGCGTCGCCGGCGCGCCGGTGGCGATCCGCCGCCAGCAGCCCTCGCCGGTGGGAGCAAACGCGTAGGGGGCGAGGCCGATGCCGCCGCCCTTGAAGAGCCTCATCACGCTGACCAGCTCGCGCAGTTGCTGCAGCGCCGCCTCGGCGCCTTCGCCCGGGTGCTGCTCGGCGACGGCCAGGTACTGCGGCTCCCAGGCGGCGCGCCCCATCCCCTCGCTGCGCATCGCGTCGACCGGCGCTTCGATCGAGTCGGCGCGGACGATCCGCACCCCGTGCGGCAGTTGCAGGCGCGGCATCGCCATCCGCAACCCGACCAGCGGCACGATCAGCACGTCCGCTTCGTCGGCCTCGCGCGATTCGGCGTCAAGGGTGGTGAGCGCGGCCTCCAGCCGCTCCCGCTCCAGCGCGAAGCCGGCGGAGCCCTCCCAGAGCTCGGCGAAGAAGGTGATCAGCATCAGCTCGGCGCGCTTCCCAGGGTCGCCGGGCACAGTCTCCCCCCGCGCCTCCAGGTAGGGCGCGGCGACCCCGGCCTCGACCGCCGCTTCGCGGGCGGGCGCGAAGCTCGGCAGCGAGCGCAGCTCCTCGGCGTGCTCGACGACGTAGCGCCCAGTCATCGGCACGTAGCTGTAGAAGGCGGATTCGTCGCCGGCGTCGGCGGCGACGTCGAACGGGACCTCCTCTCCCATCGCGACGAGGGAGCTGAGGCGGGTCGCGGCCTCAGTCGCAAGCCGCTTGATCGATTCGTTCAGGAGGAAATCACGCACGACCCAGGCTTCCGTCCCCAGGCGGGCGCTCCTGCGCCTGCACGAACGCTTGCAGGTGGCTAGACGGTGGCCGGCTCGCGCTCGGCGCCGGCCTCTTCGGCGGCGTCGCCGAGCAGCCAGCGCATGCCGTAGCTGCGCATGTCCTCGACCAGCGGCACCAGCGCTTCGCCCTTCGGCGTCAGCGCGTACTCAACCCGCGGCGGCACCTCGGGGTAGGTGTGGCGGGCGACGATGCCCTCGTCCTCCAGCGCCCGCAGGCGCAGCGAGAGGGTGCGAGGGCTGATCCCCTCCAGCGAACGCTCCAGCTCGCAGAAGCGTGCGCTGCCCTCGGCCAGGTCGCGGATCAGCAGCAAGGTCCACTTGCCGCAAACGACTTCGGCGGTCCTACATACGGGGCAGTGGGAGTTGCTCTCGGCACTCATCGCAAAGAGCGAGGAAATCGGTTGGCAGACCTCGCTTCAACAAGTGTAGCGCTGGCGCTTCACTTACTAAAGTCTTGCGCAGCAGCGCGCTATTTCGGCGGTTCCTTGAGCTTCGGACCCTTGACCGGCTCGACCTTCAGCAGTTCGAACTTATAGCGGGCGCCGTTTTCGCCGAATTCGACCACCTCCGGCGTATTCGCTTCGAGCGTCAGCAGCTGGCAGGTGGCGGTCCCCGCGGCGCATTCGTTGTCGCCGTAGAGGGAGGTGGCTTCCGTCGAGACCAGCATCAGGGCTTTCTTCAGGCCGGTGTCGACGCCGAGGAAGGTAAGGACCGGAGCTTTCTTCCCGGGCAGAGGAGTCCCTCGTTCCACTTTTTCCCTGGCTTCCCACGGGCCCATTTTCTTGGCGCCGCTTTCGGTTACTTCCGTGTGCGCGATCCTGATGTCGATCGCGAAGGAGATGAGCTGGAGTTCGCCAGGCTGGAGCGAGCCGGATCCGGACGGAACCGGGACGGGTTCGGGCGCGGGAGAGCTTCCTCCCGTGCCTCCCCTGACTTCCGTTTCGCCCGTGCTCGGGGCCGAGCTCCCGCCTGACGACCCTTCTTCGATCGGGGCGGAGCCTGCGTTGAAGACGGGGGCCGTGAAGTGCTGGCGGAACGGGTTCTTCGGCGCCCGGTGGGCCAGCCGCTTGCTCGGTTCGCGCAGACCGGGCTCGGCCGGGAGCACGGTGAGGCTCGCCTCGCGGGCGGAGGGGCC
>JBQCCT010000088.1:0-6421 GCA_051961955.1 Solirubrobacterales bacterium | reverse complement strand
ATCGCCGCCCGCAACGTCGCCCGCGGCACCGCCAGCCTGGCGTTGTTCGAATCCGCCCGCGTCTACCTGCAGGACCCCCCCGAACTGCATCAGATTCTGGCTCCAGCACAACCAGAATTTGATGCAGTTCACGCGTCCGGGAAGGGCGCCAGCCCCGCGTGCCAGGGGCCGGGCGGGTAGGTGTGGATGCCGCTCTCTTCCATCTCCGCCTGCAACCGCTTGAACAGCTGCCCGGCGTTCCTCAGCGCCGCTTTGAGTTCGTCCTCGCTGCGCTCGCGCAGCCGCCAGAGGAACCAGAGCTGGCGGTCGTTGACGCCGAAGTCGATCTCGCCGGTGATCGTCGTCACCCAGCCGAGGAAGCCGGGGCTGAAGAGCTCGCGCAGGGCGATCGGGTCGTACTCCTTCGGCACCGTCGCCCAGAAGCGCTTGTTGAAGTCGATCGACTCGAATTCGACCTTGCGCGAGAACTTCTGGGTCACCACCTCGTGCCCCTCGATCGACTCGACGTTGAAGGCCGGCACCACTTGCGCCAGGTCCGGCATGTTGGCCTTGGCGAGGAGCGCGGTCGGCAGCACCGCCTTGTCGAAGAGGCCGCCGAGTTCCTTTTCGTCGGCGTCGCAGCAGGCGCCCCAGAAGCCCTCCGCGAGCTGCCCGGTCAGCCGGTTGACGCCGCCGACACAGAGCGCCACCGGCCCGTCTTTGGGATTGATCCCGCCGACCGGCTCGTAGGTGAGGTCGTGGCGCTCGCCGTAGCGGCGCACCGTCTCGGCCCATTCCTGCGCTTCCTGCTTCGCGCCCACGCCGCGATCCTATGACCCGGCGTTCGTCCTTTGTTCCGGGACAGGGCTACAAAAGACGAACGCCGCGGCGTTAGGATGCTCACAAGCCCGGTCCGACCACAGGGAGCCTTCATGACCATCGTCATCATCGTCGTCGTCGCGATCCTCGTCATCGCGGTCCTCTACTACATCGGCAAGCGCAACGGGATCATCGCCGCGCGCAACCGGGTGGACGAGTCCTGGAGCGGGATCGACGTCCAGCTGAAGCGGCGCCACGACCTCGTCCCCAACCTCGTGGAGACGGTCAAAGGCTACGCCGAGCACGAGAGCGCGACCTTCGAAAAAGCGACCAAAGCGCGCGCCGAGGCGATGCAGGCCAGTACCGTCGCCGACACCGCCAAAGCCGAGTCGAAACTGACCGGCGCCCTGACCGAACTGCGCGCCGTCGCCGAGAACTACCCGACCCTGCGGGCGACCGAGAACTTCCAGCAGCTGAGCCGCAACCTCTCCGAGCTCGAGGATGAGATCCAGGCCGCGCGCCGGATCTACAACTCCAACGTCCAGTCCTACAACACGGACATCCAGCAGTTCCCGGGCTCGATCATCGCCAACCAGGGCGGCTTCACCGCGCGCGAGTACTTCGAGATCGACGAAGCCGACCGCGCCACGCCGCAGGTCAGCTTCGGCAAATAGGTTGCCGGTCGCATCTCCCTAACATCCAGGGCATGACTACGGAGACGAAAGAAGCGACCCTCTGGATCTGCGAGAGCTGCGGGTTCATCTATGACCCCGCGGTCGGCGATCCCGATGGCGGCATCCCGCCCGGAACCTCGTTCGAGGACATCCCCAGCGACTGGTTCTGCCCCGTCTGTGGTGCCCGCACCAGCGATTTCCGGCCGCTCGAGCCCGGCGAGGCCTAGGCCCGCCGATACATCTGGGCGATGAGCCGGTACGACTACGACTGGGTGGTGATCGGCTCCGGGTTCGGGGGCTCTGTCTCCGCCCTGCGCCTGGCCGAAAAGGGCTACAAGGTCGGCGTCCTGGAGTGCGGCAAACGCTTCACCGACAAGGACTTCCCGAAGTCGACCTGGGACATCCGCCGCTACTTCTGGGCGCCGCGGATCGGCCTGCGCGGCATCTTCCGCCTCTCCACCTTCAAAGACGTCTCGGTCGTCAGCGGCTGCGGCGTCGGCGGCGGCAGCCTCGGCTACGCCAACACGCTCTACGTCCCGCCCGCGAAGTTCTTCAAGGACCCGCAGTGGGGCGACCTCGCCGACTGGGAGTCAGAGCTCGCCCCGCACTACACCGAAGCGCAGCGGATGCTCGGCGTGGCCCAGGTCGAGACCGACGACGCCGCCGACGACCTCCTGCGCGAGTACGGCGAACACATCGGCGTCGGCGACACCTACCGCAAGACGCCGGTCGGGATCTTCTTCGGCAAGCCCGGCAAAACCGTCCCCGACCCCTACTTCGGCGGCGAGGGACCGGACCGCACCGGCTGCAGCCTCTGCGGGCGCTGCATGGTCGGCTGCCCGCACGGCGCCAAGAACACGCTGGTCAAGAACTATCTCTACCTGGCCGAAGGGCTCGGGGCTGAGGTCACCTCCGACCGCACCGTGACCGAGATCCGCCCGCTCGGCGCCGCCGACGGCAGCGACGGCTACGCGATCACCAGCGAACGCTCGGGGATGATTCCCGGCCGCGGCAAGCGCACCGTCACCGCTCGCGGCGTCGTCGTCGCCGCCGGCGCCCTCGGCACCAACAAGCTGCTGCAGCGCTGCCGCCTCGGCGGATCGCTGCCGAAGATCTCCGCCCGCCTCGGCGAGCTGGTCCGCACCAACAGCGAGATGATCCTCGCCGTCACCGTCCCCGAGGACTACCCAGACGACCTCACCAGGCGGGTCGCGATCAGCGGCAGCATCTACCCCGACGCCGACACCCACATCGAGACCGTCAGCTACGGCAACGACGGCGACTCGATGGGCCTGCTCTACACGCTCCTGGTCGGCGACGGCACCCGCGTCACCCGGCCGCTGAAGCTGCTCGGGCAGATCCTCCGCCACCCGGTCCGCTTCGCCAAGGTCCTGTGGCCGAAGGGCTGGTCGCGGCGCACGATCATCCTCCTGGTGATGCAGACGCTCGACAACGCGATCGCGCTGCGGCCGACGCTGAAACGCTCCGGCAACGTCTGGCTGCAGACCGAGCAGGACCCGGAGAAGCCGAACCCGACCTTCATCCCGGTCGCCAACGACGCCGCCGAATGGCTGGCCGAGCGCACCGGCGGCATCGCCCAGAGCTCGGTCACCGAGGCGCTCTTCAACGTCCCCAGCACCGCCCACATCCTCGGCGGCGCGGTGATCGGCCACGGCCCCGAGGACGGGGTCGTCGACGCCCGCCAGCGCGTCTTCGGCTACGAGAACCTGCTCGTTTGCGACGGCGCGGCGGTGCCGGCGAACGTCGGCGTCAACCCCAGCCTGACGATCACCGCCCTCGCCGAGTACGCGATGGAGCAGATTCCCGCAGCCTCAGAGCAGCGCACCTACGAAGCGAACCTCTCGGCGACGTAGTCCCAGTTGACGACGTTCCAGAAGGCGTCCAGGTATTCGGGGCGTTTGTTCTGGTACTTCAGGTAGTAGGCGTGCTCCCAGACGTCGACGCCGAGCAGCGGCGTGGTGCCGTCGGAGATCGGCGAGTCCTGGTTCGGGGTCGAGACCACGGCGAGGCCGTCGTTGTCCTTGACCAGCCAGGCCCAGCCGGAGCCGAAGCGGGCGATGCCGGCGTTTTTGAACTCCTCCTTGAAGGAGTCGAAGGAGCCGAAGGTGTCGCCGATCGCGGAGCTCAGGTCGCCACCCGGCTCGCCGCCGCCGTCGGGGCTCATCATCTGCCAGAAGAGCGTGTGGTTGTAGTGGCCGCCGGCGTTGTTGCGGACCGCCGCCTGCTTGTCGCCAGGAAGGCTGGAGAGGTTGCGGAGGACGTCCTCGACGTCGCGGTCAGCCCACTCGGTGCCCTCGAGGGCGGCATTGGCTTTGTCGACGTAGGCCTGGTGATGTTTGTCGTGGTGGATGCGCATCGTTTCCTCATCGACGTGAGGCTCGAGCGCGTCGTAGGGGTACGGCAGGTCAGGTACGGAGAAAGCCATCGCAAATGCTCCTTTTCGGTTTGAAGTCCGCTTCGGAGCCTAACTATTCCGGCGCGACTGCTTCGCCCTGCTTGGGTTGTTCGCTGCCCTCGCGGGGCACCGTGTTCGGGTCGCCGCCGGTCCATTCGTTGAACCGGTACCAGGCGGGCTTGGCTTCCCGGTTCCGCGTCAACAGGCCGGCAGAGCCGCAGAAGACGCAGTTGCCCCCTTCGTCGGTCCAGGTGAACCACCAGACGCCGCCGATCCGCCAGCGGACCCGGTTGGCGGAGAGCATCGAGAACGACTGTGAGAGCTGGTTCGCCTGTCCCCAGAGACCGCGCTGCCAGCGGGTCGGGCCGGCTGCCGAGCCCCAGCCCAGCTCGGTTACGTAGAGCGGCGTGGCGCCGTCGTGGTGGCGGCGCATGATCCGCCGCAGGTTGCGCAGTTGCGCGCCCATCGTGGCGGCTTCCGCGACATAGGGGTGGAGACCGACCCCGTCGAAGAAGCGCTTGACGTTGCCCGCCCGGTAGAAGCGATTGAGGAAGTCGCCGGAAGCGACGTTGGGCGGGATCTGCAGCGGTCGGCCGAAGAAGCCGCCGAGGATCACCTTCGAGCCCGGCGCTTCCCGGTGAATGATCCGACCGGAGATTCGGATCAGCTTCGCGAAGCGCGCCGGATCGGGCCTGCTGGAGAAGGTGACGATGTTCTCCTCGTTCCAGATCTCCCAGCGGCGGATCGGGAAGTAGGGGAGTTCGTCTTCTTCACCCCAGAACGTCCCGCCAGGGCCGTAGCGCCGCACCGCCGCTCGCAGGAACGAGGCCCAGGCGCGCCGCTGCCAGGCGCTGTCGACTGGAAGGTCGATCCCCAACGGCGTGACCCATTTCGGCGAGGAGGTGACGAAGGGGAAGATTTCCAGTCCCTGTTCGGCCGCGAGTCGCACTTCGTGGTCGAACCCGCCCCAGTTCCGTTCGCTGAAGGCAGGGTTCTCCTGCTCGATCGCGGCCCAGTAGAGCGGCAGCCGCACACTGTAGATCCCCGCTTCCTGCATCAGCCGGTAATCCTTGGCCGTTCCCGTGTTCTGCGGCGAGATGCCGATGAAGCCCGGCGGCAGGTAGGCCTGTGCCGCCGCCGGCGTGACCAGCAGCGCCAGAGCCAGGACCAGAATCAACCTTCGCGCCATCCTGATCGATTGGACACGCATCCCCACGCAAAGTAGCGCTCCGCCCCCACCGCCCCGCGCTCCCTCCCCCGCTCTGGGATAATCACCCCTCTCGGGGCGTGGCGCAGCCTGGTAGCGCGCACCGTTCGGGTCGGTGAGGTCCCCGGTTCAAATCCGGGCGCCCCGATGTTGAGGCTTCCCTACACCGAAGTCGGCGATGGGCCGGCGGTGCTGCTGCTGCTGCATGCGGGCATCGCCGATCGGCGGATGTGGGACGAGCACCTGGAGCCGCTGGCCGCGGCGGGTCATCGGGTGGTGGCTGTGGACCTGCCGGGCTTCGGCGATGCTGCCTCCGAGCGCGAGCCGGTGGCGCACTGGGAGGACGTCGTTGAGACGATGGACGCGCTTGGGATTGAGCGGCCTTCCCTCGTCGGCAACTCCTTCGGCGCCGCCGTCGCCCTCCGGGTTGCCGCCCTCCACCCGGAGCGGGTTTCCTCGCTGCTCCTTTTCTCCACCTCAGCCGCCCCGGAACCCGAGCCATCTCCCGAGCTCCTCGCTACCTGGGAGGCCGAGGAGGAGGCGGTCGCGGCCGGAGACTTCGACAAAGCGACCGCGGTGGTGGTCTCCAGCTGGGTCGGACCGGATGCCCCCGAGGAGGTGCGGCGGCAGGTCGCGGCAATGCAGCGCAGGAACTACGAGCTGCACGCCTCTGAGCAAGAGCTGGAGCAGGCCCCCGACCCGCTGGAGGAGGACCCGAGCTTGGTGGCGAGGATCGGCTGCCCCGCTCTGCTTGCCGCCGGCGAAGAGGACATGGTCGACTTCAAGAACGCGGTTCAGGAATTGAAAGCGAACCTGCCACAAGCAGCCACCGCATTAATTCCCGAGTGCGGTCATCTCGCCCCCCTGGAAGCACCCGAGGAGTTC
The DNA here is from genome assembly GCA_051961955.1 of Solirubrobacterales bacterium. Lineage (GTDB taxonomy): Bacteria > Actinomycetota > Thermoleophilia > Solirubrobacterales > 70-9 > VAYN01. The sequence continues at coordinate 441 of JBQCCT010000088.1, read as the reverse complement.
CGTCGGCTCGTCCTCGAGAGCCTCAGCCAAACGGGAGTGACCGGTTAAGCGAAGACCTCGCGGTCGCGCACCTTTTGGGGGTTCGACCAGTACGGGTCCCACCAGGGTTTCTCGCCCGCTTTGCGGGGCGGTGTGGTGAGGGTTACGGATTCGTCGCCGGCTTCTTTCTCGACGACGCGGAAGTGGTAATGGTCGAAGATGCGGAGGGCCTCGATCATGTAGGAGATGGCGACGCCGCGGTCTTTGACGAGGACGAGGTTCTCGCCGTTTTCTGTGTCGGCGGGGTTGGAGAAGTTGTAGGAGCCGAGGTAGACGCGGGCGGTGGGCTTGTCGAAGTCGATCACGACGAACTTGTGGTGCAGGCGCACGCCGCTGCCGCCACTCGGCTCGGCTTTGAACGGCGGCGGCACTTTCGAGTCGAGTTCGGCCGGGTAAACGGGG
>JBQCCT010000087.1:0-5189 GCA_051961955.1 Solirubrobacterales bacterium | reverse complement strand
AACTTCGGCAGCTTCCTTCTCCTCGCCCTGGTCGCGGTGGCGATCTTGCGGCCCTGGGAACGCCTGCGCCTCGGCGAGGAGCCGCCGCGCAGCGCCATCGCCTACGTGGTGCGGGCGGTCGACGGCGACACGATCGAAGTGCGGGTGGGCGGGCGGACCGAGGACGTCCGCTACATCGGCGTCGACACGCCGGAGACGGTGAAGCCGGGGACGCCGGTGCAGTGCTTCGGGCCGCGGGCGCACCGCTTCAACGAAGGTCTCGTCGAAGGGCGGCGGGTGCGGTTGGTCTTCGGCGTCGAGCGGCGCGACGTCTACGGCCGGCTGCTCGCCTACGTCCACCTCGGGCGCCGCTTCGTCAACGCCGAACTGGTCCGCCGCGGCTTCGCCCGCACCCTCGAAATCGCCCCCAACACGCGCTTCGCGGGACGCTTCAAACGGCTTGAGATGGCGGCTGCTCGGACAGGCCGCGGGCTCTGGGGCGCCTGCTGATTGTGAGCGAATCGTGAGCCCTGCAAGATGTTTTGCTACGGTGCCCGCTGGCCCGCGGGGCCCTTCCTTATGAGAATGCGACAGAGCATCTCCCAGTTCGAGACGGCGTTCGAGCAGGAGACCTACCTCGAGCGCCGCCGGCGCGAGCAGCTGCGCCGCCGCGCGGCGAACCGCTCGCGGGCGCGGAAAATCAACCGCGTCGAGCAGGAGGGGAAGGTCCGCTTCAGCGTTCTCGCCGTCTGCCTCACCGTCACCGTCGTCGTCGTCGTCGTGGCGATGTTCGAGGCGCTCGCCTTCCTGATGGCCTAGGCCCACCCCTCTTACCGCCCCCGAATGCCCTCCTTCAATAGACTCGCGCGCCGATGGCTCGACGCTCGCTGAAGCCGCAGCTGAACCAGATCCGCGCCTGGGTGCAACAGGGGCGGACCGACGCCTGGATCGCGCACCAGTTGGAAGTCAGCGCGACCGAACTGCGCGAGTTCCGCAAGCAGCATGACCTTTCGGCCGACGCGGAAAGCGCAGGTGCGGGCGAAATCGACCTCCGCGACGAGATCGAAGCCGAGATCGAAGCGGCAACCGAAGCCGAAGAGGCCGAAGCCGCCGAAAGCGAGGACGCCGAGGAGAGTGCGGAGCGCGAGGAGGGTGAGGAGCGCCCCGAGCCCGGCGCTGGCCGTCGCCGGCGTCGCCGTCGTGGCCGTCGCGGGGGACGTGGCCGCCGCAAAGAGATCGAGGCGACCTTCGATCACGGCGAAACCGAGGGTTACGGTCTCTGGCTCGACGCCTCGGTCAAGGACAACCCCGTCTACACCGAGCACTGGGCCGGCAAGCGCGACGTCGTCGTCCGCATCGAGGCCGACCAGATCGTCATCCGCCGCGCCGGCGCCGCAGAGGGCAACGCCAGCGACGAGAATGGCGAGTCGGACTCCGAGTCCGACGAGTAGCGCCGCTTAGACCGGCAGCTGCCTACCGCCGGCGAAGTCAGTGGCTCCGCGGAGGTAGAGCCAGAACGCTGCGTCGCCGAGCGCCTGCGCGTCCTCCTCGATTGCCGGCGCCACGTCCATTGCCACCCGCTGGCACCAGTCGGTCCCCTCGCCGTAGAGGTCGGCAAGCTCGCCGGCGCTGAAGGTGGGGCCGATCCGCCGCCGCAGCTCTTCTTTGATCGCGTCGACCACGCGGTCGGCGAGACGGCGCTGGCGGGGATCGTCAATCGCCTGCAGCGCCCGTCGCCCCTCCTCCCACTGGAAGAGGGCGTTCTCTATCGGGTAAGCCACCCGCCGAGCTTACCCAGCCGCGCCAGCGAGCAATCGGCTCGCTGGCGTCTGCGGCACTTCGCGCAGCGGTGCGTTGGCGGGGCCGCAGGCGCGTGGGTCAAGTCGGCCGCGGACCTTCCAGACGGTGACGGGACCGCTCTTGATGATCGGCTGGACCGCAGTCTCGCCGCGCAGCCAGCGGGCCTCGGGCGAGGTGATCGGCTTGTCGGGGTGGATGAAGTTGAGGAAGGGAGCGGTGACCAGGTAGTCGAGGTCGGCCGCGTTGACGGCGGCGCGGAAGGCGGCGCAGGTGGGGATCGCGTTGAAGGCGCCATGGGGGGCCTCTTCGCCTAGATACTGGACGTGGTTGGTGAGGTCGGTGCCGTAGAAGCCATAGCTGGCGAGGCCGGCGGTGGTGCCGACGAGGCCGATGCGCACGTGGCTGAGGTCGCGCGCCCAGCGGTAGGCGCGGTCGAGGTGCATGCCGGGGATGCGTTCGTCGGGCTTTCCGGCGTTGGCGAAACGGCCCTCCAGGTAGTGGCGCTGGACCGGGTAGCCGATCGCGACCAGGAGGACGACGAGGCCTGCAGCCGCTGCGGCGACCATGCCGGCGCTGGCGCGACGGGAGCGCAAAAGCAGCCAGCCGGCCGCGACGGCGGCAACAAGGGCGGCCAGCAGGAGGGCGAAGATGCGGCCTTTGTCGTGGAGGGCCTGGTCGGGGCGGTCGGTGACGAGGAAGACCAGCACCAGCGCCCCCAGCAGCCACCACTGCCGCCGCCGCGCGTCGAGCCACCGTGGCAGCGGCACCAGGACGATCCCCGCCAGCAGGGCCGGGATCACATAGCGGATGTTGATCCCGAAGCCGACCGGTTCCCCCTCCGCCCCGGCGGCGCTGAGCGGGGTGAAGAGGTAAGCGACGAGGCCGAAGAGGGCGGCGACGCCAACCCAGCGCACGATCCTGTCGCGGCCGCGGAAGATGGCCAGGAGCGCCGCCACAGCAGCCCCGAAGATGACCAACGGCCAGAGCGCACCAAATGCCTCGTGCAGGCCAGGCGCGAAGTAATGGCGCCAGACGCCGGTGTCGGTCGCGTAATGAACGATGGTGAAGTCGGGCCGCCCTTCCTGCAGCCGCTCCGGATGCGGCAGCGAGATCGGCCCCAGCGATTTCACCTCCGGCAGCGGATTGCCGGCGACGACCAGGTTGCGCAGGTACCAGAACGCTCCGCCAGCAAGCGCCGGCAGGACCCACCACCCCGCCGCCGCCCAGCGCCGCCCCCGCGGCGCCGACACCACCACCGCCACCGTCAAAGCAGCCGCCATCGCCAACCCCGTAACCCGCGTCCCCGCCGCAAGGCCGGCAGCAAGCCCAGCCGCCGCAATGGCCCAACGCTCCATCCCCCCCGGGTGTGGTTGAGCTTTGGCCTCTATAGGAGGCCTAACCTCAACCACACCTGCCGAGGGGTGGGCGCGATGGGCCCAGGCCTCGACCAGGATCGCGACCGACGCCAGCAGGAGAGCGGCAGCGGCCAAGTCGTTCTTGGCAGCGCCGGGGTCACGGACGACAAGCGTGTGGCACGCGAGCAGGATCGCGGCGGCCACAGCCGTCAGCGCTCCCCGTCCGTAGGGGCGCCCTACGCAGTAGGCAGCCAGAAAGGCGATGGCGAGCCACCCGAGGTTCAGAAAGAGACTTAGCGTGTCTCTCCCCGTGAGCAGAATTCCAACTGCATGCAGCAATTCGCTGTTCTGCGGATAGAACCAGTTGGTAAACACCGTCTCGACGTGATGCATCCCGATCACGGAGTGGCTCTGCACCATGTCGACAGCGAATGGCAGGTGGTACCAAAGGCTGTCGAAGTTGAAGATGCCTCGATCCCATGCGTGCTGCGTCGTCACGCCCCAGCTGAAGAGAGTGGCTGCGATCACCGCCGCCATCACGCAAAGCGACGCGAGCGACTCTGGACGCGGGCGCTCCGGGCCGGCGGGTCCTGTCGCCGATTTGGCACCACCACCCCTTTCGGGGTGGTCCCCCAAATCCACGCCGCCCCCCGGCAGGAACCGGATCAGCACAGCGACCAGAATCGACGCCGCGATCAGAGTGCCGGCGTAGAAGAGGCCGAAGGTGCCGAGAATCTCCGAGAGCCAGATGACCAGCGCGATCGCAGTGATGGACTCGACCAGACGAGCAGGCGCCCCTATCCAGCTAGGCAGCAGCCGCTGCCGCAGCCTGTAGGCGCTGAAACCGAGGGGGAGGACGACCAGGGCCAGTTGGGCGGCTCCCAGCAGGTAGGAGCCGGGGCTAACCATCGATGGCTCCTAGAGAGACGCTCAGCCGCCGAGGTGGCCGCGGATGACGATCGGCGCTTCGCCTTCGGCGACCATGCCCTGCGCCCGCGCCTCCTGGTTGACGACGAGCGGGTCGCCGGCGGACTGGATGCGGTTGTGGAGGCGGCGGTTCTCGTGCTGGAGTTCGTGCAGCTTCGCTTTGGCCGCGGTGGTGGCGGTGTAGGTCTTGACGAAGTCGATCGCCGGGTTCAAGTACGAGTAGAGGACGGCGAAGAGGACGACGGTGAGGGCGATCCGCCCCACTCGGTCCCACTTGATCCGGCTGGGGCCACTGCGCGCCGCCGGGCGCCGTTTCCGTGCCGCCGGACGCCTGGGTGTGGTCCGTCGGGCGGCGTGAGCGCGCGCTGCCATACCCGGTGCTACGCGGCCGGGCCCCGCTTTCCTGCATCTAGGCGTGGACCTGGGTGAACGCCTGCAATCCGGGGAACTGCGCGGAGCTACCCAACTCCTCCTCGATCCGCAGCAACCGGTTGTACTTGGCTACCCGGTCCGAGCGGGACGGGGCCCCGGTCTTGATCTGGCCGGCGCCGGTGGCGACGGCGAGGTCGGCGATCGTCGTGTCCTCGGTCTCGCCCGAGCGGTGCGAGATCACCGCCGTGTAACCGGCCTCGCGGGCGGTGCGGATCGCCTCCAGGGTCTCGCTCAGGGTGCCGATCTGGTTCACCTTGACCAAGATCGAGTTGCCGACGCCCAGGTCAATGCCGCGGCGTAGCCGCTCCGGGTTGGTGACGAAGAGGTCGTCGCCGACCAGCTGCACCCTGTCGCCAAGGCGCTCGGTCAGCAGCTTCCAGCCGTCCCAGTCCTCCTCGTCCATCCCGTCCTCGATCGAGACGATCGGGTAGCGGGCGGCGAGATCGGCCCAGAAGGTGACGAGCTCCGCCGGCGCGAGCGTGCGGCCCTCGTGGGTGAGCTCGTAGGCGCCATCCTTGACGAGCTCGCTCATCGCCGGGTCGAGCGCGATCGCGACGTCCTGGCCGGGCGAGTAGCCGGCCGCCTCGATCGCCTCCATCAGGATCTCGAGCGCCGCCTCGTTGGAGGGCAGGTCGGGCGCGAAGCCGCCCTCGTCGCCGACGGTCGTGCCGAGCCCGCGCCCGGTGAGCGTCTTCT
>JBQCCT010000086.1:0-2508 GCA_051961955.1 Solirubrobacterales bacterium | reverse complement strand
CCGAACACGGAGCCGTGGAGCTGGTCGAAACGCGGCCACGGCGCGGCTCGGTCGAACACCTCTATAGGGCAGCCTCACTGGTCGAGGACGTGCCCTGGGGGCGGGCGGCGCTCGGACTGGAGGATCGAGCATGAGTCCATTCCCAATTCCCGACGGACCCCCGACGCCGCTGGAGTTGCTCGTCATGGCCGCGAAAGTGGCTGCGGACAAAGGCGTGGCTTGGGCGTATCCCGTTCAGCTAGAAGGCGACGAGGACGACCTGCGCTTCGATACCGCCGCTCATCCCACGGTCGGCGAGGGTCTCGCCGTGACCGACGTTTACAAATTGCGCCTGCAAGCGCAGGACACGGAGCGCGCGGAGGTCACGGCGTGATCTTCACGCTTTTTGACCAGGAGGACAGGTTCGTGTCTGGCTTCCTGATGAGCACGGAAGCCCTAAGCGGCCTTCCCTGGAGTCAGACCCGGAAGGCCCGAAGTGGAGGCCAGCAAGGCTAAGCTAGCACCGGAGCGCGGCTTCTTTTTGCAAGAGGAGCCCTCCCCCAGCATCCGACAGCCGGAACCCTTCACAGAGAAGCCATCGCAGTGCAGACGACCTAGCCCTACGAACCGAGCCTCCCGCCCTCCCCCTCAGACCGCAGACAAGGCTCTCAGCGACCCTCGCCTCCCCCAGCCGCAGAACCCCTCACGCACTACGGATGAAAGTCAAGTTCTCGCAAGCCCGAGGACTGCCAGTTCCACCTCCTCACCCAGCTTCTTTCCGAGCCCTGCAGAAGGGCCGACGAACAGGAACTGCAACCCCCCTCACGCCACATCACTACCTCCGGTAGGTGATTTCCTTTAGCCCACACGCCCGGCCGGTCGCCAGTCCGCCACCAGCCGCCGGTAGGCCGTCTCGGCCTGGGCCGCCAGCTCCTTCTCAAGGCGCGCTTGCGCTCCGTCGCACTGACCTTCGACCGCTTGCCACCGCCGCCGCGGCGGCGCTTCGCCCCGGCTGCCAGCTCGACCTTGCGGATCTTCTGCGCCACCAGCGTCGGGCGGGCGAAGGCGTAGTCCTCGCCGCGGGTGAGCATGTGCCAGGCGATCGTCACCAGCTTGCGGGCCACCGCGACGGTGGCGACATTCTGGCCGCGGCGCTTTGCCACCCGCTCGCCGAAGGCCCGCATCGGCCCGGTGGAGCGGCGGGCGTAAAGGGCCGCCTCGACCAGCACGTGGCGGGCGTAGCCGGGGCCGCGCTTCGAGATCCGCCCGTGGCGGGCGGGCTCGGAGCCCGACTGCGCCACCTTTGGGTCGAGACCCAGGTAGCCGACCAGGTGGCGCGGGCTCGGGAAGCGGGAGATGTCGCCGATCGCCGCCATCAGCCCTGTCGCTGAGACCGCGCCGAACCCGGGCAGGCTCATCAGCCGCCGGATCTCCGCCGAGCCCGCCGCCTGCTCGGCGATGCGGCGGTCGATCAGGTCGATCTCCGCGCCGAGGAAGTCGACCTGGCGCAGGCAGGCGTCGACCGTCTCGGCCTCGTCGGTTGGCAGCGGCTGCTCGGCGAGCCAGTTCCGCCCGTTGACCCCGAAGAGGTCCGACATCGGGGCCTTGCCGCGCAGGTTGCGGACGAGGACTGCGTGGACCTGGTTCTTCTCGCGGGTGCGCTGGCGCACCAGCTGGTAGCGGCGGCTGATCAGCCGCCGCCTCACCCGCGTCGCCTCGTCGGGCGCCCAGACCGCGGCGAGGAAGCCGCCGGCGCCGAGCCGGGCGAGCGCCCGGGCATCCAGGCGGTCGGTCTTCGGTCCGTTGCCGAGGCGCTCGCGGACCTTCCTGGGGTCGGCCAGCACCACCCTGGCGACGTGGGGCTCGATCACGGCGGCGATCGCCCGGGCGTTGCCGCTCATCTCCATCGCCACCTGATCCTCTTCGCCGAGGCTTCGGGCGAAGAGCTCCAGGTCCTCTTCGGTGCTCTTGACCCTCCCGGCGCTTCTGACCTCGCCGGCCTCCCAGATCGCCACCTCGCAGAAGTCACGGTGGACGTCCATCCCGATGAATTGCATCGCCTGCTCCTCTCGCTCTGAGTTGGGCGGAAGGGGCGGCGGGCAAGAACGGCAACTACGGATTCGGGCTCTCGGCCCATCCGGGCATTCGCAGGGGCGGCCAGCTATCAACTGCGGGCTCTCGGCCCATAAGGCGTGCGGCCTGCCCGACCTGCGCTCTTCCACAGAGCCCCCGGCCCGGAGCATCGGCGAGGACGCTAGGCGCCGCCGCGGACGGTTCCGGTGAAGGCTCCAACAGCAGTTTCATGCCTCTATCACTGTCCAGTGATGAGCGGGGCGCCTGCGCTCCTAACCGCATTTCTGCGGCATGGATGCCGGCGCCCTTCAACCCCCGCAATCACGCTTCGCCTGCATGGCGGACAGCACGCCACCGTGCAGAGCGCCCCCTGGGGCGGCAGTCAGGGCACGGCCCAGCGCCCCGGGGGTCTGCGCTGATGCTCTCCATCGGCAAGCTCGGCCGCGGCCAGGAGCG
>JBQCCT010000085.1:0-6210 GCA_051961955.1 Solirubrobacterales bacterium | reverse complement strand
CCGAACACGGAGCCGTGGAGCTGGTCGAAACGCGGCCACGGCGCGGCTCGGTCGAACACCTCTATAGGGCAGCCTCACTGGTCGAGGACGTGCCCTGGGGGCGGGCGGCGCTCGGACTGGAGGATCGAGCATGAGTCCATTTCCAATTCCCGACCGACCCCCGACCCCGCTGGAGTTGCTTGTCATGGCCGCGAAGGTGGCCCGGGACAAAGGCGTGGCCTGGGCGTATCCCGTTCAGCCAGAAGGCGACGAGGACGACCTGAGCTTCGATACCGCCGCTGATGCCACGGTCGGGGAGGGTCTCGCCGTGACCGACGTCTACAAAGTGCGCCTGCAAGCGCAGGACACCGAGCGCGCCGAAGGTCACGGCCTGATCTTCACGCTTTTTGACCAGGAGGACAGGTTCGTGTCTGGCTTCCTGATCGGAACGGAAGAGTTAACCGGCCTTCTCTGGAGTCAGACCCGGAAGGCCCGGAGTGGAGGCCAGCAAGGCTAAGCGGGGGTCGAGCTGCGTGATCGGTTCGAGACTGGGAGCCGCGTTCCGGGTAGCGCCGGAGCGCGGCTTCTTTCGCAAGAGGACTCCCCCAGCATCCGACAGCCAGAACCCCTCGTAGAGAAGCCATCGCAGAGCAGACGAGCTAGAGCTAGGAACCGAGCCTCCCGCCCTACCTCTGAGACCGCAGACAAGGCTCTCAGCGACCCTCGCCTCCCCCAACCGCAGAACCCCTCACGCACTATCACTGCCGTGATTCGCTGGGGCCACTGGACCGCTAACGGCATTTCAGAGGCGTGTCCGCTTCTCTGCCACCTGCCCGCCCCGGAGGGCCGCGCTGATGCTCTCCATCGGCAAGCTTGGCCGCGGCCAGGAGCGCTACTACCTCGACAAGGTCGCCGAAGGCACGGAGGACTACTACTCCGGCGAGGGCGAGGCCGAGGGCTACTGGCTCGGCGACGCTGCCCGCGATCTCGGCCTTGAGGGAAAGGTGGAGCCCGCCCAGCTCGTCTCGATGCTGACCGGCGATAACCCCGCCACGGGGGAGCCGCTCGGCCTACGCCACGTCGAGGGCGGGGCGGTCCCCGGCTTCGACCTCACGTTCTCCGCGCCGAAGTCAGTTTCGCTCCTCTGGGCGCTCGGCGGGCACGGAGTCGCCGCCGAGGTCAAAGCCGCCCACGCTGAGGCCGTCGAGGCGGCGCTCGGCTACCTCCAGAAAAACGCCTGCTTCACGCGGCGCGGAGCCGGAGGCCATCGCTTCATCCAGGGAAACGGCTTCCTCGCCGCGGGCTACGTCCACCGCTCCTCTCGCGCCGGCGATCCTCAGCTCCACACCCACACCCTGATTGCCAACACCACCTTTGCCGAGGGCCGCTGGACCCGGTTCTACCACCCTGCGATCTACGAACACGCCAAAGCGGCCGGCTACATCTACGAGGCCGACCTGCGCGACGGGATGACGCGCCGCCTGGGGGTGCGCTGGCAGGAGGTCGAGAACGGCATCGCCGAGATCGAGGGCTTCACGGCCGAGGAGCTGCGTGCCTTCTCCACCCGCCGCCAGGAAATCCTTGAGGCGGCAGGAGGCGAGGGCGCATCCGCCCGCGCCCTCCAGGTCGCCACCCTCGCCACCCGCCACACCAAGGACCGCGACCTCACCACCGAGAGCCTGCGCGACCTCTGGCGCGAGAAGGCCGCGGAGGTCGGCCTGACGCGGGAGGCGATCCGCGATGTGCTCGGCCGTGAGCGCCAGGCCCACGAGGGCCAGGTCGCCATCGCCGAGGTGGAGGCTGCCGTCACTGCCCACGCCTCCCACTTCGACCGCCGCGAAGCGATCCAGGCCGTCGCCAACTGCCTCCCAGCCGGAGCGCCGGGGGACGAGGTGGTGGAGCTGGCAGATATGTATCTCGCACGGCCCGAGGTGCTTCGCATCGGCGAGAGCGCCAAAGGCCCCCGCTTCACCACGCGGGCGATCTGGGAGCTTGAGAAACAAGCGCTGGCGAGCGCCGAGGCGATGGCGGCCCGCTCGGACTGCGCCGTGGGCTCGGAGATCGTCGTCTCCCGGGTTCTCGCCGCCCGGCCCTCGATGAAGCCCGATCAGCGGGCGATGGTCGAGCGGTTGCTTCGCAGCGGTGAGGGTCTCGTTGTCGTGATCGGCGAGGCCGGGACGGGCAAGACCTATGCCCTCGCCGCCGCGGCCCAGGGATGGACCTTCGGCAAGGCCCCGCTTCGGGCCGCGGCACCTACTTGGCGGGCGGCGAACGTGCTGCGCTCGGAGGGCTTGCCGGCGACTTCAGTTGCTTCGATGCTGGCGGAGTTCCAGCGGGCAGAGCAGGTAGGCGACGATCCGCTCGTCCGGGGCTCGGTGCTGGTGGTCGACGAGGCCGGGATGGTGGACTCGCGCAGCCTCGCGCGGTTGACCCACTACGCCAAGGCAGCCGAGGCGAAGCTGGTCTTGATCGGCGATCCCGCCCAGCTCGGCGAGATCGAGGCGGGCGGTCTCTTCGCCGCCATCGCCCGCCGCACCGAGCCGGTCGTGCTCGATGAAGTGATCCGCCACCGCCACAACCTTGAGCGCGAAGGCGCGAAGCTGATTCGCGAGGGCCAGGGCCGCGAGGCGCTTTCGATCTACGAGGGCGCGCAGCGGGTGACGGTCTCAGACGATCCCGCCGCCAGGCGGGCGGCGATGGTCGAGGACTGGTGGCAGCAGTTCGAGCGCGGCAAGGACGCGCTGATGATCGCGAAGCGAAACGCCGAGGTGGGGGAGCTGAATGCGATGGCGCGGGCGAAGATGAAAGCGGAGGGGAGATTGCGCGGCGAGGAAATCGAGGTCGGCAAGGCCCGCTTCGCCAAGGGCGATCAGATCATCACCCGGATCAACGACCAGCGCGCCGGCATCTACAACCGCGAGCGCTGGCGGGTGGCGGAGGTAGACGCGAAGTCCCGGCGTTTGGTGTTGGACGGAATCGACACCCGCGGGCGGGTGAGTGTCGATTCCGTCTACTTGGATCGCTTGAGAGGCACGGACAAAGGCCCGGCGATCGAACACGCCTACGCCGCCACCACCTACCAGGCCCAGGGGGCGACGGTGGAGTCGGCCTTCGTGATGGCCGATCCGTCGATGAACCGCCAGGAGTTCTACGTCGCCACCTCGCGCACCAGCGGCGAGACCCGCATCTACGCAACGCCGGAGATTCAGTTCGAGCGCGAGGAGTTCGCGCCGCGACCCCCCGGAGCGGCCGGGCTCGACCACATCGTCGCAGCTGCAGAGCGCGACGGCTCCCAGGCCGCAGCGCACGATGAGGCGCTGCGCTCGCGCTATGCCGACGTTCCCTCTGAGCAGCTCGCCGGGCGGCTGCACGAGCTGCGCGCCGAGGCGGGGGACGAGCGTCGAAGCGAAGAGGCACACGAGGAAATCGCCCAACGCCTCGCCGAAAGCGCCGCGCGCCTGCGCCATGCCCGTGAGGCGCGCGAAGACATGCCAGCGCCGAAGCGATTGGAAGGACGCCAGCAGCGGCAGGAACGGGCGGCGCGGGAGCGCGACCTTGCCGAGCGCGAGAGCGGGGAGGTCGAATACCAGGAAAGCCTGCGTGCAGAGGCCCGCCAGATGGCTGAGGTGCGCCACGAGGCCCGCGCCGAGAGCGCCGTCATCGAAGCGATGCTCGCCGAACGCGAGCGGCTGGCGGTCACGGCAGCTCGGCTCTCGCCCCCCGACTACATAACTCGCGAGCTGGGGAAGAGGCCGAGCGATCCGACCAAAGCCGCCGAGTGGGACAAGGCGGTGCGGGGGATCGAGGGCTACCGCCTCAGAGAAGGCGTGGTGGACAGAGACAACGCACTCGGGCCGGAGCCGAAACACGGGAGCGGCTACGAGCGACGGGACGCACGGGAGTCCATCGAGCGGGCGCAGCGCAAGCTCGCCCTCCACCATAAGCACGCGGCTGAGCGCAGCGCGGGGATGGATATGGGGCTGTGACGAGGAAGATGCGTCAGGCAATGCTCATGCTGACCAGGGCATCCCGAGCGCGGTCGGACTTCGTCGGGGCGTAGTGGCGGCGCGTCGTTGAAATGTCGCTATGGCGCAGGACCTCTGACACAACGTCGATGGGCTGTTGTTTCTCGTTGAGGGCGATGGTGGCCCAGGCACGGCGCATCGCATGGGGCGTGACCATCGAGGTCGTGCCCCCCGCGGCGTCCCATTCGCTCGGCGCTTTGCGCAAACCAACCTCCGCCTTGACGCCGATCCGGCGAACCATCTTGTAGATCTGCGTCTTCGTCATCGGCTTCCCTCCGCGGGTGAGGAGGACAAAGGCTTTCTCCGGGTCGCTCAGGGCGTCCCGCATGGCCGGGCACCGCGCAGCCTCGGCAAGCTGCCAGCGCTGATACATCCGCAGCTCGCGGACGAGCGGCGGGGCGAGGTCGAACACGTCCACCTTGTCGCGCTTGCCGACGACTTCCCACTTGCCCCGTTTGAGGTCGATATCTGACCAGCGAGCATCCGCGAAGGTCTGGCTGCGCGACGGCGCATAGAACGCCCACTTAATGAGGAGCCGCGCCTTTGGGAGCCCTTCGACTGCAAACAGCCGTTTGACCTCTTCGAGGGTGGGGGTGAACCCCATCTTGTGAACGACCTTCGGAGAGGGGACCATCGCCGTCGGGTTTATGTCGGGGAGATCGTCTTCGACCTGGAAGTGGAGGTAGAGGAACCGCAGCGCCGACAGATAGCCCTTGCGGGTTGACGCGGAGTAGCCCTTTCCGTTGCGGCCGTCGGGGTAGCCGCGCTCCTTGCACCACTCGCAATGCAGCCGCGACTCGTCGGGCTTCGCGCCGCCCTTCTGCTCCAGGTGGGCCATGAAGAGGAGGACGTGCTTGCGCCGGGCGGTGTAGAAGGTCTTGCCGTGGACGCTGGCGAGGTATTGGGAGAAGTGGACTAGGAAGCCCCGGTATTCGTTGCGGGTGGCCTCCTTGCCGACGTGGGCGTGATTGACCAGAACCGCCTCGGCGATTACCTGCTCATTGGAAAGGTCCATGCGTAGCTCCTCAAATAGGTCGAGGAACCGCCCAGGAGCCGCGTCGAGCCCGGCGAGCTTTCTGCCTGCGCGAGTGGCCATGAAAGAGATATGCCACGAGGGGCGGCACTGTCCCCATCCATTCGGCCAATTTCGGCTGTCTGCGCCTGCTTGATCGGCTGCTCCTAATCCTGTTCCTCTGGCTTTGAGGGCAGGACCACCGATTCAAGCTGTAGAGCCAAGTCTTGAAGGGATACGAACCACCCCTTCGTTTTTGGCTCTACAGCGGGAAGTAACAAGCGGCTGAAGGGATTCGAACCCTCGACCTTCTGCATGGCAAGCAGACGCTCTAGCCAGCTGAGCTACAGCCGCATTGACCGGGGAGTTTACCTGGGCGCGCTTGGTTAGGCGCCGGTGGGTTCGAGTGGCAGGCCGGCGGCCATCCACTCCTGGACGCCGCCGATGACGTCGCAGGCTTCGAGGCCGAAGCGGAGGAGGGTGGCGGCGGCGAGGCTGGACTGGTAGCCCTCGTCGCAGATCAGGATGATGCGGCGGTCGAGGCGGGCCAGGGCGGGGTTGCGGTGCTCGCCGTTCGGGTCGAGGCGCCACTCGAGGACGTTGCGCTCGACGATCGTGGCGCCGGGGACGAGGCCGTCGCGGCGACGTTGCTCCAGCGGGCGGATGTCGATCAGGAGGCCGCCTTCCTGCGCGGCGGCGTGCGCTTCGGCGGGGGAGAGACGGTCGATTTCGGCCTGCGCCTCGGCCAGCAGTTCTTCCACCGTCGTCAGCGTCGCCCTGTCCCTCATCGCGCCTGACATACCCGCTTTCCCGACCCGCTAGCCTGGGCTGCGAGGGAGATGCTTTTCCGCCAGATCATCCACGAGGACCTGGGCTGCGCCTCCTACCTGGTCGCCGACCGCGAAGCCGGGGTGGCGGCGGTGATCGACCCGCAGTGGGACATCGAGCCCTATACGCGACTGGCGCGGCTGCACGGGGTGCGGATCGGGCACGTCCTCGAGACCCACAACCACGCCGACCACGTCTCCGGCCACGGCCGGCTCTGCCGCAGCACCGGGGCGACGATCCACGTCCACGAGCTGGCCGAGGCCGAGTACCCGCACGAGCCGTTCGCCGACGGCTGGAAGCTGGAGCTGGGCGACCTGACGATCGAGGCGATCCACACCCCGGGCCACCGCCCGGAGCACACCTGCT
>JBQCCT010000084.1:0-3047 GCA_051961955.1 Solirubrobacterales bacterium | reverse complement strand
CTCGCCGGGCCCGTCCGTTGGCTGGACGAAATCACTGGATCGCACCAAGGCAAATCCCAGCACCGCGCCTACGAAGCAGACGATGGCACCGATGACGAGGATGTCGTTGAGGCCGTTGACGAAGGCGATGTCGGCGGCATGCTGGGCCTTGAGCTGAACCGCGGGGGGAAGTGGAAGTTCGGAGACGGCGCGGGAGCCGCCGGAAGCGACCGCTTCGCCGAGACCGGAAGGGGCATGCGGGAGCAATTCGGACAGTCTCGAGTCGACTCGGCCCTGAAAGACAGCCCCCAAGCCGGCAACACCGGTGGCGATGCCCACCTGGCGGAAGGTGGTGTTGATCCCAGATCCCATTCCCGATTTCTCCACCGGCACGACCGCGATCGCTGCCTGGCCGATGCCGGGGTTGGTCGTCCCGATCCCGATCCCGGCGATGACGAACCCGGCCAGCAGCGCCGTCCAGCTCGAGCCCGGCGTCAATCCGTGCATCAGCAGCAGGCCGAGCCCAACCAGAGTCATGCCGATGCCGAAGAGGACCCGGATCGGCACCCGGTGCGAGAGCGTGCCGGAGATCGGCGCGACGACGAAGCCGAGCACGGTCAGCGGCAGGAAGCGCAGCCCCGCTTCCAGCGGCGAGAAATCGAGCACGCCCTGCAGGTAGATGGTCAGGTAGAGGAACATCGCGAACATCCCTGCCGAGAGCGTGAAGGCCACGGCTGAGACGCCGTTGAAGGCGGGCTTGCGGAAGAGCGTCAAGTCGAGCATCGGGTGGGCGACCCGCAACTGAATCGCGACGAACACCGCCAGTAGAACCACCGCGCCGACCAGGCAAGCGACGATCGGCGTGCTCCCCCACCCTTCGGGGTTGCCGCGGATCAGGCCGAAGATCAGCAGGAAGAGCGCGACCGAGAAGGTGACGAGGCCCGGCAGGTCCACCGGCTCCGGGTCTTTGGCGAAGACGTTGACGATCTTGCGCTCGGTCAGGACCATCGCCGTGATCCCGATCGGGACGTTGACGAAGAAGATCCACTCCCAGCCGAAGCTCTGGGTGATGATGCCGCCGATCAGCGGCCCGACCGCGACCGCGCCGCCGACCGTCGCCCCCCAGACCCCGAAGGCGGTCGCCCGGTCCTTGCCGTGGAACTCCTGGCCGATCAGCGCCAGCGAGGTGGCGAACATGCCGGCTGCCCCGATCCCCTGCAGGCCGCGGGCCAGGTTGAGCAGGGTCGGATCGCTGGAGAGACCGCAGAGAAACGAGGCGAAGGTGAAGACGCCGAAGCCGATCGTGAAGACCCGCCGCCGGCCAAGCCGGTCGCCGAGCGAGCCCGCCGTCAACAGGAAGGCCGCCAACATCAGCGAGTAGGCATCGACCACCCACTGCAAGCTGGAGAGGCTGGCGTTCAGTTCGCGCTGGATGTCAGGTAGAGCGACGTTGACGATCGTGACGTCGAGCAGCAGCATGAACGTCGCGATCGAGACCAGCAGCAGGGTCCACCACTTGCGCTCCATTGGCGAGCACCCTAAACAACCCGCCTCGTCAGCCCAGACAAATGGCTTCAGACAGCCAAGTGACCGAACTTCTCTCTTATCCGGCCGTAGAAGCTCGTCCCCGGTAGCTGCGCCAGGCGGCTGACCGAGTCGAGGAAGCGGACTTCAAGCGCAGCCCCCGCGGCGAGGTCGGCGATCTTGCCGCCGTCGACGGCGACCTCGACCGGCTCGCGCTCGGGGGCGTTGCCGACGTGGAGGACGTCGCTGGGGGCGACGACCAGCGCCCGGGCGGTCAGCGAGTGCGGCGAGATGTAGCTGACGACGTAGCCCTTCACGCCCCAGGCGAGGATCGGCCCCTGGTTGGCGAGGTTGTAGCCGGTGGAACCGGCCGGAGTGGCGGCGACGAGCCCGTCGCAGCGGACGTGCCCCACCTCCTCGCCGGCGATCCGATAGCTGAGCTCGGCGACCCGGTCGTGGGGACGGCGGGCGAGGGTGATGTCGTTGAGCCCGACCTTCTTCTGGCCGTCGACAGTGACCTCGAGGCCCGGCAGCCCGATCGTCTCGACCTCGCCTTCCAGCGCCCGGCGAATGCCGGCGCGGGCGTCTTTGCGCTCGACCGCGGCGAGGAAGCCGACGGTGCCGAAGTTGACGCCGAAGACGGGGACCTCGGTGTGGGCGTAGCGGCGCAACGCGTGCAGGATCGAGCCGTCGCCGCCGAGGACGAGGCAAAGGTCGGGGACGGTGTGTTCGGCGGTGACGTCGACGCCCTCGCCGGCGGCGCCGTGCTTGGCCAGCTCCTCCTCGCTGGCGGCAAGGCGCCAGCCGAGCTCGTGGGCGACTTCGGCCGCGATCTCGACCGCTTCCGAGGCCGAGGGCGGGTGCGAGTGGGTGATCAGCGCCGCGGTCTTCACTCGTCCCCCTCGACGGCGAGGACGGCCGCCTCGATGTCCGCGACCCCAGCGCCGTCGCCGCCGCACCAGACGAAGGTCTCGCGATTCCCCTTCGGGCCAGGCAGGCCGGAGGAGGCGAAACCGCGGATCGGCAGGCCCAGCTCGCGGGCGGCTTCGGCGACCTTGACGATCGCCTCGCGGCGGTCGGCGGCGTTGCGGACCACGCCGCGTCCGACCCGCTCCTTGCCGAGCTCGAACTGCGGCTTCACCATCGCCAGGACCTCGCCACCCGGCGCCAGGCAGCGGCCGACCGCAGGCAGCACCTTGGTCAAGGAGATGAAGGAGACGTCGACCGTCGCCAAAGAGGGCACGAACGGCAGGTCCGCGGGCTCCATCACCCGCGCGTTCAAGCGCTCGATCACGTAGACGCGAGGATCCTCGCGCAGGCGCACGTCGAGCTGGCCGTAGGCGACATCGGCGGCGATTACCCGTGCCGCCGAACGTTGAAGCAGGCAATCGGTGAAGCCACCGGTCGAGGCGCCGACGTCAAGACAGATACGGCCGCGCGGATCAAAGCCGAAGTGATCGAGCGCCGCCGCGAGCTTCACGCCGCCGCGCGACACCCAAGGGTGCGCGGGATGCGCCACGATCTGCGCTTCGCTGGCGAGACGT
>JBQCCT010000083.1:0-5563 GCA_051961955.1 Solirubrobacterales bacterium | reverse complement strand
CTGCGGGACGAAGCGGAAGGCGGCGCTGACGGCGCCGCGCTGGAAGAAGCAGTTGACGCGGAAGCGGGCGACGCCGGGAATCGCGTAGGCGAAGTCGAGCTGTTTCTGCACCTCGAACCGTTTCCGCTGGTCGTCGTTGAGGATGCCGTAGACGACCTCGCGGGTGTCCTGGGGGCCGAGGACGGGAAAGCCGTCCATCGGCGTGATCTGTCCCTTGTCCCGGATCGCGGGCGGAAAGCCGGCGGTGAGGTGAACGTCCGAGGCCCGTGCCTCGACCATACGGCGCAGGACCTCCGAGAAATCGAAGCTCATAGGCCCTACATCGGCCGCCGCGCCGGTTTTCTCGATACCCGAAAGAAATTAGCCGCGAAATCAGGTGGTGACACGGAGCACCTCCTCGAGGCTGGTCAGGCCGGCCCGCACCTTCGCCAGCCCGTCCTCGCGCAGGGTCAGCATGCCCTCCTCGCAAGCGGCAGTGGAGATTTCGGCCTCGGCGGCGCCAGAGACGGCCAGCTCTTTGATCCGCTCGCTCATCGACATCACCGAATAGAGCCCGACCCGGCCGCGGTAGCCGCTGCCGTTGCAGCGCGCGCAGCCGAGCGGCTCGTAGGCCTCGACGTCGCCGCCCACCCGCATCCCCGCGTCGGCCAGGGCCTGGACGGGGACGATCGCCCGCTTCTTGCAATGGCTGCAGAGCTTGCGGGCCAGCCGCTGGGCGACCACGCAGTCGACGGAGGAGGCGATCAGGAAGGACTCGATCCCCATCTTCGTCAGCCGGGTGATCGCGCCCGGAGCGTCGTTGGTGTGCAGGGTCGAGAGCATCATGTGCCCGGTCAGCGCCGCCTCGATCGCGATCCGCGCCGTCTCGCCGTCGCGGATCTCGCCGACCATCACGATGTCGGGGTCGGCGCGGAGGATCGAACGCAGGCCGGTGGCGAAGTCGAGCCCAGCCTTGCGGTTGACGTTGATCTGGTTGATCCCGTCGACCTGGTACTCGACCGGGTCCTCGATCGTGATGATCTTCTTGTCGACGTGGTTGAGCGCCTGCAGCGCCGCGTAGAGGGTCGTGCTCTTACCGGAGCCGGTCGGCCCGGTGACCAGCACCGCGCCGTAGGCCTGGTGGAAGGAGAACTCGAAGCGCTCGCGGGCCGACCCGTCCATCCCCAGGTCGTCGAGGGAGCGCTGGACGTTGTCTTTGTCGAGGATGCGGATCGTCGCCCCCTCCCCCTTCTGGGTCGGCAGCGTGGTGACGCGCAGGTCGACCTGCCGGTCCTCGACGGTGATGCTGACGCGGCCGTCCTGGGGGACCCGTTTCTCGGCGATGTTGAGCTCGCTCATGATCTTCACGCGGGAGATCACCGCGCTGACCATCCGCTTGGGGACGTTCGCCGCCTCGCGCAGGACGCCGTCGATGCGGAACCGCACCCGCATGTCCTGTTCCTCGGGCTCGAAGTGGATGTCGGAGGCCCCCTCCCCGACCGCCTGGCCGAGGATGCTGTAGACGAGTTTGATCACGGGGGCGTCCTCCGCCCCGACTTCCATCGAGGAGACCTCGGCGAGCTCTTCCTCTTCCTCTTCGCCTTCGATCACCGCCTCGCTGACCGAGCTCTGCAGGGTGTTGAGCCGCGTGATCAGCGCTTCGATGTCGTCCTCGGCGGCGACCGCGACCCGGCAATCGAGCCCGGTGGCGAGCTGGATGTCATCGACCGCCAGCACGTTGGTCGGGTCCCCCATCGCCACCATCAGGGTCTGCTTGTCGACAAAGCCGACGGGCAGCGCCCGGTAGCGGCGCGCGGTGCCGACCGTGATCAGGTTGGCCGCGGCCATGTCCACCGGGTAGAGGGAGAGATCGATGTGGTCGAGCCCGTAGCGCTCGGCGACCGCTCGCGAGAGCTGGTCGCCGTTGATCGCGCCCTGCTGGAGCAGCAGCGCCTCCGGGGGCATCCCGGCGGTGCGGGCCTCTTCGATCGCCTGCTGCGCCCGCTCGGCCGGCACGAAGCCGAGTTCGACGATGACGTCGGTGATGAAGCCGCTCGAGCGGCCCCGCTGCAGCGGCGGCGTCAGGCCCGGCGTCCCCTGCGCCTCGGGCGTCAGCGCCGGCGCGGTGGAGTCGCCGGAGTCGGGAACCGGCCGCAGGTGGCCCGGGTAATTCCCGCTGTCCATGGCTACGGGTGGTAGGAGAGGGTGCGGCCCTTGTAGCGGGCGTCGACCACCGCCTGGACGACGTCTTCGGCTCCCTGGTAGCCGTAGTTGACCGAGGCGGTGGGGACGCCGTGGCTGAGAGCCTTGGGACGGAGCACGACCAGCGCCGGCACGCGGTTGACGCCGGCGCCCTCGGTGATCGCCGCGTAGCGAGCGATCTTCTGCGCCGGGACGACGAAGAGCGCGACGTTCGACATTCCTTCCAGCGCACCCGTGTCCTCGCGGACCATGTCGTCGTCGATGCCCCCTTCGCGGACGATCAGCAGGACCACCGTCTCACCCGCGTTGAACGCGGCGGTGACTTCGCTCGGCGGCGGCGGGACGGGCGCTGGAGCGGCCCACCCGGTGACCGGGGTTTCGCCCGCGGGGGTGATCGCCGGCGCGCTCGTCACGGTGGTCGACGATTCGGCTTCGGGTTCCGGCGCCGGTTCGCCGCCTCCCCCTTTGAGCAGGAAGATCGCGCCCACAACGAGCAAGACGCCGAGGACGGCGAGCTGGGCAAGCGGGTTTTCGTTCAGCTTCTCTCGCATCGAACGTTCGCTTACCAAGTCGACATCTGCGGCGTAGACCTTGAGCCCCGGCCGCGAGCGCTCAGGCGCTCAGCAGTTGGCGTTGGGGGGAGAGGCGGTCGCGCCGGTGCACTCGATGTAGAGCTGGCGCGCGTAGATGGTCGAACCGCCCAGCTGCGGCGGCTCGAAGCCTTCGTCCTGTTCCACCTTGGCGTTGTTGCTGAAGTAGACCGTTTTGCCGGCGATCGCGCCTTTGTAGGTCGCGTTGTTATCGAAGTAGAGGCTGGAGTTGGGCGCGTAGAGGACGAACTGGTTGGTGCCGCTGTTGTTCTCGAAGGTGATTTTGCTGGCGATCGAGGTCGAGCCGGTCACGTAGAGGCCCGGAACCGAGAATTTTTCCGCGCTCGGCTGGTAGCCGCTGGAGGTGATGTCGGCGTTGTTTTCGACCTTGATCGGTTCCCAGGTCGACCCCGCTTTCGCCCCGCAGTTCTCCGGCGTGTCGAAGAAGATCCGCACCGTCGCCGTGGCCCCCATGATCAGGTGGGCGTTGTTGCCGAGGATCAGGCGGCAGATGAAGTAGTCGCCGCCGCTCAGCGTCAGGGTCGAGTTCTGCGCCGGTTCGATCGTCCGCGTCGTCGCGTTCCACGGAGTCGTCGTTTCCCAGCTTTTCGTGTAGGAGTCGGACTGGCAGCCCGTGGGGATATTGGTGCTCGTGCACTTGACGAGCCGGTTGTCGCTGTTGTTCGTGGCGATGTCTTCGGGCATGAAGCTGCTCACCGGCGGCAAGCTTTCGTTGCCTTCGGTTTTGACGTAGCCGCTGCACTGGGAGGAGCTGTTTTCGAAGGTGATGTTCTTGCCGACGCCGCGACGGATGTCGCCGCAGATGCTCGCCCCGTTGCGCAGGTAGACGCTGCCGTTGGTGCCGACGCCGACGCGGATGTTGGCGTTGTTTTCGAGCGTTATGTCTTCTTGGCCGAGGACCCCGGCGTTCGAGAAGGCGCCGCCGACGGTGCTGGTGCCGAGGGTCACCTCGATTCGGCGGCTGACGCCGTTGGAGGTCCCGACCGCGACCACGCAGGAGGTGGAGCTGCCGCAGGCGGTCGTCGTGGGGCCGACTCGGTAGGAGTAGGTGGCGTTGCCGACCGTCCCGGTCAGCTGTGGGCACCAGCCGTCGAGTTCGGCTTTGGCCACGACCAGCAGGCTGCCGCTGACCCCGACGCAGGGGGTGGCCGTGCTGACCGCCTTCGAGAACTGGTTCATCCGCATCAGGGCGACGTTGGCGCCGGCGTCGGCGGCCGCGATCGCTTCCTTGGAGTTGTGATCGCGGACGGTGCCGTGCTGCGTGTTGACCGAGTAGACCACGGCGGCGCTGGCGAAGGAGAAGGCGACGGTCATCGCTATCAGCGCGGTCGCCACCGCCATTCCGCGCTCATCGCGGCGCAAATCGCGAACGAGCAGGATGAAGCGATCGATCGCAGCCATTACGCGACTGGATCGGCAGGCGTCGCCCCAGGCTTAAATCGCGCAACGCAAGCAGCGGCCGAGCTTGGACGCGCGTCCTACTCGGTTGCGGGTGCGAGCTGCTCCACCCCGCTCGCCCGCTGACCGCCCGCGGCCAGCATCAGCTTGAAGTCGTGCGGGCTCGAGGCGTACTCCAGCGCCACGTTCTCGGCGACCTTGCCCTCCATCACATAATGGAGCAGGGACTGGTCGAAGGTGCGCATGCCGTAGTACTCGCCCTCGGCGATGACTTCGGTGATCTTGCCCGTCTCCTCCGGGTTCATGATCAGGTCCTGAACCCGGCCGGTGACGACGAGGATCTCCGAGGCGGGGACGCGGCCGTCGCCGGTGACGTCGGGGACGAGGCGCTGGGCGATCGCGCCCCTGAGGGTCGCGGCGAGCATCACCCGGGCCTGGTGCTGGAGGTGGGGCGGGAAGAAGTCGACGATGCGGTTGACCGTCTCGGTCGCGTCCAGGGTGTGGACGGTGGAGAGGACGAGGTGGCCGGTCTCGGCCGCGGAGAGCGCCGTGCGTACCGTCTCCTCGTCGCGCATCTCGCCGATCAGGATCACGTCGGGGTCCTGGCGCAGGACGCGGCGCATAGCGCGAGCGAAGCTTTCGGTGTCGGAGCCGACTTCGCGCTGGTTGACGATCGAGTTTTTGTCTTCGTGCAGGTACTCGATCGGGTCCTCGAGGGTGATGATGTGATCGGTCCGGGTGCGGTTGATGTGGTCGATCATCGCCGCCAGCGTCGTGCTCTTCCCCGAGCCGGTCGTGCCGGTGACGAGGATGATCCCGCGCTGCTCCTCGGCCAGCTTGGTCACCACCGGCGGCAGCCCGAGGTCCTCGACCGAGCGGATTTCGAAGGGGATCGCGCGGCAGACGATCGAGATCGAGTCGCGCTGCTTGAAGGTGTTGACGCGGAAGCGGGAGAGGCCGGGGATCGAATAGGAGAAGTCGGCCTCGCCGCATTCCTCGAATTCGGTCAGCGAGCGCACCTCGGCCATGTCCTGGAAGGCCTTTTCGGTGTCGTCCGGCCGCAGCGGCTGGTACCCCTCCAGCGGTGCCAGCTCCCCGTGCAGGCGCGCCGTCGGCGGCACCCCCACCTTAACGTGCAGATCGGACCCACCCCGCTCGATCAGGGTGCGCAAGGCTGAATCGATGTCGAACATCCCGACCTCTATCGGCCAGCCAGCCAAATCACTTAACGCTGCAAGCCGCGGCGGTACAGGGATCCGGTCATCCCCTGGGCGAATTTGTCGCGGCCCTGTCGGGCCTGGCTCCCTCAGATGCTGCCCGCCTATGGCGGGCAGGAATCAGATTGCATTTCGCGCGCTTCGCAGACATTCGCC
>JBQCCT010000082.1:0-3070 GCA_051961955.1 Solirubrobacterales bacterium | reverse complement strand
GCATGCCGCTGGCGGGGAACTCGTTGTCCGGCGCGTCCTCGGTGAGGAAGCGGCTGCCGTAGAAAGTCGCGGCCTGGTCGGGGGTGAGATCGTTCATGGTCCGACCCTAGTCGCTGAGCTAATGCACGGCGTAAAAAATGTGGGCGGCCTCCGGTCCCTCGACCACGCGGGTTTGCTCCAGCTTCACGCTCGGCGACAGGTCATCGAGCAGGCGGGTGCCGCCGCCGAGGACCAGCGGCACCTGGTTGATCAGCAGCTCGTCGAGGAGGCCGGCACGGATCAGCTGCTGGATCGTCTCGCCACCGCCGCCGACCGAGACGTCCTGATCGCCGGCCGCCTCGCGGGCAAGCTCGACCGCCCGCTCCGGCCCCTCGGTGACGAAGTGGAAGGTGGTCTCGGCGAGGGTCAGCGGCTCGCGCTCGTGATGGGTGAGGACGAAGACCGGGACCCGGAAGGGCGGCTCGTCGCCCCACCAGCCGTTCCAGAGCGGCTCAGTCCAAGGGCCGCGCACGGGGCCGAACATGTTGCGCCCCATCACCACCGCGCCGGTGCCGGCGGTCACCTCTTCCAACACCTCGCTGCTGGCGTTGACCTCGCCGCCCTCGCGGCCGTGCGGCTTGCGCCAGGCGGCGAGTTTGAAGACCCACTCGTGCAGCGCCATCCCGCCTTCGCCCAGCGGGTGCTCCTCGCTCTGGTTGGGACCGGCGAGGAAGCCGTCGGCGGAAACCGAGATCTGGCACTTGACCTTGCTCACAGAGCGACCCTAGCGCTTGACGCGGAAACCATCGGCGCTATCCTTGTCGAGGACTAACTACAGGAAATGGACTTGGTGGTGGCTTGATGTCTTCTTATCTCTTGGTTCCCCTTGACGAGGCGATCGTCTTCCCGACGGTGACCGCGACCCTGTCGATCGATGTCGGCGCGGAGGAGCGGGTCTTCCTCATCCCCCGGCGCGACGGCGAGTACGGGCGCGTCGGCGTCGTCGCCGAGGTGATCGAGCACGGGCGCTCGCGGCGCGGCAACCCGGTCGCGACCGTGGTCGGACTCCACCGCGGGCTGGCCGGCGCCGCTCAGGCGGGGGAGGACGAGGCGCTGCGGGTCGAGGTGCAGGAGATCCGCGACGGCCACCCAGATGACGAGCACACCCGCGAGCTCTCGCGCGAATACCGCGCCGTGGTCGAGGAGATCCTCGAGCTGCGCGGCGACGACGGACGCATCGCCGCCTTCCTGCGCTCGATCGACGAGCCGGGAGCGCTGGCCGACACCTCCGGCCTCTCCCCCGACATCTCGCCCGAGGGCAAGCGGCGGCTGCTGGAGACGATCGACGTCAGCGCCCGCCTCGAGCTGGCGGTCGAGCTGCAGCGCGAGCGGCTGACCGAGCTGCAGGTGCGCAGCAAAATCCGCGACGACGTCGAGTCCGGCGCCCAGAAACAGCAGCGCGAGTACTTCCTGCGCAAACAGATGGAGTCGATCCGCAAGGAGCTGGGCGAGGACGAGGCCGACCTGATCGGCGAGTACGAGCGCAAGATCGCCGAGGCGGAGATGCCGGAGACGGTCGCCGAGCAGGCCGAGAGGGAGCTGCGGCGGCTGGAGCGCCAGGGCGAGCAGTCGCCTGAGAGCTCGATGATCCGCAGCTACCTCGATTGGCTGATCGCGGTGCCCTGGAGCAAACGCTCCGAGGAGCGGCTCGACCCCGCCTACACCCGCGAGGTGCTGGACGCCGACCACGCCGGCCTCGAGGACGTGAAGAAACGGATCACCGAGTTCATCGCCGTGCGAAAGCTGCGCGAGGAGCGCGACGTGTCGGACGAGGGGCGCGCCAACGGCGCGATCCTGACCCTGGTCGGGCCGCCCGGCACCGGCAAGACCTCGATCGGCGAGTCGATCGCCCGCGCGCTCGGGCGCGAGTTCGTCCGCATCGCCCTCGGCGGCCTCCACGACGAGGCCGAGATCCGCGGCCACCGCCGCACCTCCATCGGCGCCCTGCCGGGCCGGATCGTCCGCGCCCTGCGCGACGCCGGCACGATGAACCCGGTGATCCTCCTCGACGAGGTCGACAAGGTCGGCGCCGATTGGCGCGGCGACCCCTCCGCGGCCCTGCTCGAGGTCCTCGACCCGGCACAGAACAACACCTTCCGCGACCACTACCTCGATGTCGAGATCGACCTCTCGCAGGTCGTCTTCATCGCCACCGCGAACGTGCTCGACACGATCCCCGGGCCGCTGCGCGACCGGATGGAGATCATCGCCTTCGACGGCTACACGACCGAGGAGAAGCTGGCGATCGCCAGGGGCTACCTGTTGCCGCGACAGCTGAAGCGCAACGGGTTGAAGCCGGAGGAGGTCGAGGCCGGCGACGAGATCCTACGCGCGGTGATCTCCGAGTACACCCGCGAGGCGGGCGTGCGCCAGCTCGAGCGCGAGCTGGGCAAGCTGCTGCGCGGGGCGGCGACGAAGATCGCCGCCGGCGAGGCAAGCGGCACCGTCCTCATCGACAACGACGCGCTGCGGGAGGCGCTTGGCCGCCAGAAGTTCTTCCAGGAGTCGGTCGAGCGGACCGCGATCCCGGGCGTCTCAACCGGCCTGGCGGTGACCGGCACCGGCGGCGACATCCTCTTCATCGAGGCGACCGCGATGGACGGCGACAAGGGCCTCGTCCTGACCGGCCAGCTCGGCGACGTGATGAAGGAGTCAGCGCGGATCGCCCTCTCCTACGTGCGCGCGCACCGCGAGGAGCTCGGCATCGACGCCGAGCGGTTCCAGCGCGAGTTCCATCTGCACGTTCCGGCCGGGGCGATCCCAAAGGACGGTCCCAGCGCCGGCACGGCGATGACCACGGCGCTGGTCTCGCTGCTGACCGGACGGCCGGTGAAGCACACGGTCGGGATGACCGGCGAGGTCACCCTGCAGGGCCGGGTACTGCCGATCGGCGGCCTCAAGCAGAAGGTGCTGGCGGCCCACGCCGCCGGTTTGACCGAGGTGATCCTGCCCGAGCGCAACCGCGGCGACCTCGACGAGGTCCCCGAGGAGGTGCGCGAGCAGATGACCTTCCACCCGGTGATGAGCATCG
>JBQCCT010000081.1:0-4685 GCA_051961955.1 Solirubrobacterales bacterium | reverse complement strand
GGGCCGCAGCGGCTCTGGCCTAAAGCACCGTTGGCGGGGTTTTTGTACAGCGGGTGGACAAAACCCCCACACGACCCCCCCCGCCCCGGCCCCGGGGCCCGCCCCCCGGGGGGGGCCCGCGGGCCCCCGCGGGGGGGGGGGCCCCGGGGGCGGCCGGGGGGGGGGGTGTCGGGGTTTTGCCCAACGCGGGTTTCAAAAACCCGCCAACGGTGCTTTAGGCCAGAGCCGCTGCGGCCCGCTCTTTGGCGGACTCGACGATCGCCAGCACTGCCGTCTCCCGGCCCTCGCGCAGAAGGTGGATCGGGTCGGGGTCGCCGTTGACGATGCCCTCGAAGAACTCTTTGCGGTCCTGGTAGGTCGGCAGCGTCCCCTTCGCCCAGCCGCGGGCGTCGTTGAGGATCACCGCCAGGCGCGCGTACTCCTCGCCGAAATGGTCGGAGACCTCGCGCTTCATCCGCTTCGCCAGGGCGGGCGAGGCGCCGGCGGTGGAGATCGCGATCGCCAACGGCCCGGTGCGGACGATCGCCGGCAGGATGAAGTTGCAGAGCGGCGGCACGTCGACGACGTTGACCAGCATCGCCCGCTGCTCGGCGTCGTCGAAGACGCCGATGTTGACCTCGGAGTCGTCGGTCGCGGCGATCACCATGAAGGCGCCCTCGAGGTCCTCCGGGCCGGCGTAGGCGCGGCGGTGCCACTCGATCGAGCCCTCGCGCGCCAGCTCCTCCAGCTCGGGGTGGGCGACCGGCGCGATCAGGGTCACGTCGCCGCCGCAGGCGAGCAGGCCCTCGACCTTCTCCAGGCCGATGTCGCCGCCGCCGACGACCAGGCACTTACGTCCCGTCAGTTTCAGGCAGGCGATGTAGAAAGGCGTCTCCAGCATGTCCCGCACGCAGGACTGGTCGCAGATCCCCTTGCGGAACTGGCAAACACACTCCTTGCCGGCATAAGCCTGAGCTGGCATGGACAGAAGGTTAGTGATCCCCCGCCGACGGGCCTCAAACCCCCTTATATGTCGGGAAATCGTCCCATCGGCGATAGGGGAGTCGGGGGGGGGGGGGGGGGGGGGGGCCAGCCGGGGGGGGGGGGGGGCGGCCCCCCCCCCCCCCCCCCCCGACTCCTCAGCGGCTAGATCGAGTCCAGGGTGAGGCGCAGGCCTTGGTCTAGGTCGATCTCTGGGCGCCAGCCGAGCTCTTGTTCGGCGCGGGTGGCGTCTAGGGAGATTCGCTGGACCTCGCCGGTCCTCGGCGGGGCGAACTCGGGGTCGAAGTCGTCGCGGCCGCCGAGGTCGCGCAGCGCCCTGGCCAGTTCGAGGACGTCGGTCTCGCGGCCGGTGCCGATGTTGATCGGGCCGCTGACCGCGGAGTCCGCGGCGGCGATCGCGGCGGCGACCACGTCGCCCACATATATGTAGTCGCGGGTCTGGGTGCCGTCGCCGAAGACGGTCGCCCGGCCGCCCTCGCGCAGGAGCCCGCAGAAGATCGCGATCACCCCCGCCTCGC
The DNA here is from genome assembly GCA_051961955.1 of Solirubrobacterales bacterium. GTDB lineage: Bacteria > Actinomycetota > Thermoleophilia > Solirubrobacterales > 70-9 > VAYN01. The sequence goes on along the minus strand of JBQCCT010000081.1, from coordinate 3,186 downwards.
CGAGCGGGTCCTGGCGCGGGCCGTAGACGTTGCCCAGCCGCAGCGAGATGCCGGAGAGCCCGTAGAGGCGCTCGTACAGCGCCAGGTACCCCTCGGCCGCGAACTTGCTCTGGCCGTAGGCCGAGAGCGGCGCGATCGGCGCGTTCTCGGCCAGCGGCAACTGCTGCCCCTCGCCCTCGCCGTAGATCGCCCCGCCGGTGGAGACGAAGACGACCCGCCCGCATTCCGCCGCGCGCGCCGCCTCCAGCACGTTGGCGGTGCCGCCGACGTTGACGGCGGCGTCGAAGGCCGGGTCCTCCAGCGACTTGCGGACATCGATCTGGGCGGCGAGGTGGAAGACCCGCTCCGGTCGCCGCTCCATCGCCAGCGCCCGTAGTTCCGCCCCTTTGCGGATGTCGAGCTCGATCAGCTCTGCGCCCGCTGCCAGAGCGGCGTCGAGATTCTGCCGGCGCCCGGTCGAGATGTCGTCGACGACGGTCACCTCGTCGCCCCGGGCGAGCAGGGCGTCGACCAGGTTCGAGCCGATGAAACCGGCGCCGCCGGTGACCAGGGACCTCATCAGGCGGACGATCCTAAGGGGATCGCCGGAGCGCCGACGGCCGCCCGAACGGGTACATGCCCCCTTGCACAGCCGATGACCCCTGCTACCCTCGCCGCCCGATGCGACTGATCGTCACCGAGAAGAACAACAGCGCCAAGAAGATCGCCGAAGCCCTCAGCAACGGCACCAACAGCGCCGACAAAACCTTCAAAGTCCCTTTCTACGCCTGGACCGACGCCGAAGGTGACGAGCACATGACCGTCGGCCTCAAGGGCCACGTGCTCGGCCCGGCCTTCCCCGAGGGCTACTCGAACTGGCAGAAGACCGACCTGCACGACCTGATCGACGCCCAGCTCGTCAAGGAGCCGACCGACAAAAACGTCGTCAAAGCGATCAAGAAACTGGCCAAAGAGGCGGACGAGCTGGTGATCGCCACCGACTTCGACCGCGAGGGCGAGCTGATCGGCCTCGAGGCGCTCGAGGAGATGCTCGACGCCAACCCGGCGCTCGGCACGCGCGAGGAAACGGATGCCGGCACGCTGCGCATCCAGCGCGCCCGCTACTCGGCCCTGACCAAAGAGGAGATCGAGCGCGCCTTCAACGAGCTCGACGAGCTCTCCTACCCGCTCGCCAACGCCGGTGCCGCCCGCCAGGACATCGACCTGCTCTGGGGCGCGACCCTGACCCGCGCCGTCTCCCTTGCCAGCCGCCGCTTCGGCTCCAACTTCCTCTCGGTCGGGCGCGTCCAGAGCCCGACCCTGGGTCTGATCGTCGAGCGTGAGATGGAACGCCGCGCCCACGTCCCGAAGCCATTCTGGGAAGTGTTCGCCAGGTTCGAGCACCCCGACGGCAGCTTCGAGGCCCACCACACGGTTGACAAATTCTGGGAGAAAGCCGAGGCCGATGCGGCGCTCGCCGGCACCGCCAGCCCCGGCACGGTCAAAGCGGTGACGGCGCGCAAAAACACGCGCAAACCGCCGACCCCCTACAACACCACCGCCTTCAGCACCGACGCCTCCAGCCGTCTCGGCATCACCCCCGCCAGCGCGATGCGGATCGCCGAGGACCTCTACATGGACGGCTTCATCTCCTACCCGCGCACCGACAACACCGTCTACCCGAGCTCGCTGCCGGTGCGCGAGCTGGTCTCCTCGCTGACGCGGATCAAGGAGTTCTCCGCCGCCGCCGGCCTGCTCGACGGCGAGCTGACCCCGACCCGCGGCAAAAAAGAGACGACCGACCACCCGCCGATCTACCCGACCCAGGCGGTCCACCCGGGCGCCCTGGAGGGGCCGAAGAAACGGGTCTACGAACTGGTCGTCCGCCGCTTCCTCGCCACCTTCAGCCCGCCGATGATCACCGAGTCGACCCGCGCCGACATCGAAGCCGGCGACCAGACCTACTTCGTCCGCGGCTCGGTCGTCGTCGATCCCGGCTATGCCGGCATCTACACCTACGCCCGCTCGGCCGACGAGGAGATCCCGAAACTGGAGGAGGGGCAGACCCTGCCGCTCGACGGCGAGCCCTGGGCGCTCGACAAGGAGACCCAGCCCCCGGGCCGCATCTCCCAGGCGAAACTGATCGAGATGATGGAGGAGCGCGGCCTCGGCACCAAAGCGACCCGCGCCGACATCATCCAGAAGCTCTTCGACCGCGGCTACGTCTACGGCAACCCGCCGATCCCCTCGGAGACCGGGATCGCCCTCTACGAGGGGTTCAAGAATTACGTGCCGGCGATGGCGACGCCGGAGATGACCGCCCAGCTGGAGGCGGAGATGGACCGGATCGCCGCCGGCCAGATGACCAAGGGCGCCGTCGTCGGCGAGAGCCGCGAGCTCCTGCACAAGACCTGGACCGAAATCGACGAGAGCCGCGAAGACCTCGCCAAAGTGATCTGGAAAGGGATGGACGAGGACCGCATCCTCGGCCCCTGCAAGGTCTGCGAAGAAGCCGGCCGCACCAAGGAGGACGGCTCGCCGAACATGCTGCGGATCATCCGCGCGAAAAAATCGGGCAAACGGTTCGTCGGCTGCACCGGCTGGACCGCCGACGACCCGAGCTCCTGCGACCAAACCTTCCCGCTGCCGCAGCGCGGCGACGTCTTCCGGCTGGAGGAGCGCTGCTCGATCTGCGAGCGCACGCCGCGGCTCAAAGTCGTGCCCTTCCGCGGCCGGCCCTGGAACCTCTGCCTCAACGACGACTGCGAGTCGATGCAGGAGATGAAGAAACGCCGCGCCGAACGCGAAGCGGCGAAAGCCGCCAAAGCCGAGATGGAAAAGAAGGCGCCGCCGAAAGGCGACGAGGACGGGGCGCCGGCGAAGAAAGCGAAAGCCTCGAAAGCCGACACCGCGACGCGCGGCCGCAAACGCGCCAAAGCCGGCGCCAATAGCTGAGGCCGCCAGTTGTTTATCTCCCTTGAGGGAGTAGACGGATCGGGCAAGAGCACCCAGGCGCGTCTGCTGGTCGAGGGGCTGGAGGAGGGGACGGTGGCGATCCGCGAGCCGGGCGGCACCGAGGCGGCGGAGCGGATCCGCGAGCTGCTCGCCGATCCCGAGCTGCCGCTCGACCCGCTGGCCGAGCTGCTGCTCTTCCTCGCCGCCCGCGCCGATCTCACCGAGCGGGTGATCCGGCCGGCGCTCGAGGCG
>JBQCCT010000080.1:0-7393 GCA_051961955.1 Solirubrobacterales bacterium | reverse complement strand
GTCTTCTCGCCTGATCCCGACGAGGTCGCCTTCGCCCGCAAGGTCATCGCCGCCATCCCGGACGGCCGCGGCGTGCACATGATCGACGGCAAGATGCAGGACGACGCCACCTGGAAGCAGTGCAAGGTGATGGTCGAGTTGGCTGAAATGCTGGCCGAGAAGGATCCGGAGCTGGCCGAGGCTTACAAGTAATAAGTACCCAGCGGGCTCAGTAATAGGACGGTTCGCAATAGCCGTCCCCACTCATAAGAAAAAGTCGTTTTTTCTTTCTTCGATCCCCTAATCTGCGGGTAAAAGATCCCTGCATTGCAGTGGCTCATGTGATCTGGAGCCGCTGCCGATACGGAGAGGGCGTTGACGACCGCAACCATCCTCCATCCCCGGCCTTTCAGATAAGCCCAGTCAACTTCCTCTCGTCTCCCCCATGCACTCTTCCACCGATCTCCCCCTAGACCGCCGCTTCGGACCCCAGCCCACCACCCGCGAAACGCTGGTCCAGGAGCGGCCGACGCTGGGGGCGATGCCTATGGCGCGCCGCGGCCCCGGCCTCTGGCTGCTGCCGCTGATCGACTTCCTCTCCTCCTCCGTCGCCCTGGCGGTCGTCGTCGGGCTGGCGAGCGAGTCCTTCCTCCCCGCCTTCCCGGTCGCGCCGCTGGTGCTGGTCGGGGTCTACATGCTGCTGGGCGTCTACGGCTCGCAGGCGGGGGCGGACGAGAGCGGCACCGCCTGGCCCGTCATCCGCTTCCTCGTCGCTGGCGTCTTCGTCTGGTCCGCCTCGCTGCTGACGCCGATCGAGGGGCTCGAGCAGCTTGGTCTCTGGGCCGGCTTCATCGTCCTCGACACCGCCTGCCGCGCCGGCCTGGCGCCCTACCTCGAGCGGCTCAACCCGCAGGAGCGCTGGGTTCTGGTCGGTGAGGAGGAGACGGCCGACCGGCTGCGCGCCTACACGCCGCTGAAGAAGTACGCGAGCGTCGTCGGCACCGTGCCGCCGGCCGAGAAGGATCCTGGCACGGCCGGGCGCGTCGCCGCCCTCGAGGTGGTCGAGCGCTACCACGCCGACCGCGTCGTCATCTCCAGCCAGCCCGCCGACGACGAAGGCCTGCTGGAGCTGATGCGCGCCTTCAAGTCGATCGGCGTCCCCGTCAGTCTTCTCCCCCGCCCCCTCGACCTACTGGAGGCACAGTCGGTGACCCCGAGCCGGGTCGGCGGCGTACCGCTGATCGAGGTCGAGGCCCTTGCTGCCCGCGACGCCGTCCCCTACAAGGGACCGGACCGTCGCCGCACTCGCCGGACCAAGGTCAGCGTCGTAGTGCCGGCGATGAACGAGGAGCGGAACATCGGCCAGGTGCTCTCCGAACTGCCCGACGGCCTGCACGAGGTGATCCTCGTCGACGGCAACTCCAGCGACAAAACGATCGAGGCTGCACGCCAGGCCTACCCCGGCATCCGGGTAACCGCCCAGAGCGGTCGCGGCAAGGGCGATGCCTTCCGCACCGGCTTCGCCGCCGTCACCGGCAACCTCGTCGTCATGCTCGACGCCGACGGCTCCGCCGATCCGGAGGAGATCCCCCGTTTCATCGCTGCGCTGGAGGCAGGCGCCGACTTCGCCAAGGGCTCACGCTTCCTCGATGGCGGCGGCAGCGCCGACATCACCAAACTGCGCAGCGCCGGCAACTGGGTCCTCAGCAATAGCGCCAACCTGCTCCACGGCACCCGTTTCACCGACCTCTGCTACGGCTACAACGCCTTCTGGGCACGCTGCCTACCCTTTATTTCTCTTGACGTCCCCGGCTTCGAGGTGGAGACGCTGATCAACCTGCGGATCGCCGCAGCGGGGATGAAGATCACCGAGGTGCCGAGCTATGAGAAAGAGCGACTCTCCGGCCAGAGCAACCTGAAGACCTTCCGCGACGGCTTCCGCGTCCTCGGCACCATCCTCAAGGAGGCCCGGCGCCGTCGCAGCCTGCGCCACGAGCGGCTGCACTCGCCGCCGGCTGAGGTGGCCGAGCAGCGCACTCGCGCGGTCGCCTGACGTCGCGGGACGTAGCGCTGCGGTACAGGGGGCCGGTCACTCCCCGGTCGAATTTGTCGCGCCCCTATGTCGGGGCAGCTCCCTGAGATAGAGCCCCGCTATGGCGGGCAATAGCCAGATTGCATGTCGCCGCTTCGCGAACATTCGCCCGGAGAGCGACCGGCCCCCCTCCACCACAGAGCTCCGGCAGACGCCGTTTCGCGGAGCTGAAACAGCTGTCGAACCCTGAGCCGTCCTGCTGGTGCGTGTCGGCAAGTCGTCCGGTCATGCCCTGAGCAAATGTGCGCGAAGCGGGGCGATATGCAATCTGATTCCTGCCCTCCATAGACGCCTTGCCGAACGCGGCCTGAGCAGGAGCCTCAGCGCGGCGGCGGGAGGATCGGGCCGGCGGGGAGGTCAGCGTAGCTGTTGGCCTTGTAGGCGCCCGCTTTGATGCCGGAGTGGAAGGCGCGGCTGGACTTCTTCGAGGTCTCGAGCGGCCAGTGGGTGCCGCGGTCGTTGAGGTCGTACCAGATCAGGCCGCGGATCTTGCGGTAGCGATGGCGGACCTTGGAGAGCATGTCCTTGATCCAGAGCGGCTTCGAGCCGCCCTTGTCGCTGGATGCCACCTCGGCCAGCATCAGCGGCTTGCCAGGGGCGACGTGGTCGACGATCCGTTTGTAGGTGCGATGGAAGACCTGGTTGAAGCTCTGCCAGCCGGGGGAGCCGCGGCGCTGGCCCCAGTTGAAGCCGTCGAGGCCGGTCCAGTCGACGTATTCGTTGCCGGGGTAGAGCTCGCCCAGCGGCGTCAGGACGTTGTACAGGTCGACATTGGGGCACCAGACCCAGGTCACGTTGGTCGCCCCGACCGAAGTAAAGATGTCGTGCACGTGGCGCCAGGCGGCAACGAACTGACCCGGCGTGTTGCCGTTGACGCCCTCCGACCAGGGAAACCAGAAGCCGTTCATCTCCCAGTTGAAGCGGATGAAGAAGGGATGCCCCCAGGCCTTTGACTTGAGCGCGAATTCGCGGATGTAGGAGTCGAAGCTGCCGTCGATCACCTTGCTGAGGCTGAAGGCGGGCTGGGTGACGCTGGGCGGGCTAGAGGTCGAGTTCCAGCTGAAGACCGGGATCGCCCCGTAGCGGCGCACGTTTTCCAGCGGCGTGCTGGGGAATTTCGTCATCACGCAGTTGCCGCCGCTGTTGTCGCATTCGGCGAAGGGGGCGCTGAACTGGATCAGCGACAGCCCCTTGCCAACGGCCTGCTGGAAGCGCAGCACGGCATTCATATCCCAGGGCGCTGCTTCGCCGGTGATCTGTTCGCCGATTTGAGCCCCCCAGTAAAGGGAGGCGTGCGGCCGCTGCTTGGCTGCCGCGGCGCCGGGAGCAGCCAAGGCCGCGACGACGAGCAGGCAGGCAACGCCGGCGAAGAGCAGACGCGACTGGTACTGGTTTTTGCGTTCGCTGGCGGTCATCTCTCTATGCGATTTAACCCCGCCGGGTGACAATCGCTGCGGCGCTGCTTCGACCCTACATACGGAGAGCCTGAGAGGAAGGATCAACGCAAAGGTTGAATCGGGCTTGCCACCAGTTCGCTAAATCGATTGTTAGCGTAGAGCGGCTTGCTGATTCCCTTTGCAAATGCGGTCGTGGCCGCGGGCGAAGTCTCCAGCGGCCAGTCCACCCCACGGTCGACCGTGTCGAAGTAGACCAGCGCTCGGATCCGCGGATATCGCGTCGGCAGCAGCTGGAACATCTTGCGGATCCATTGCCCCTTGTGGCCGCCGTTGGGGCTGGTGGCAAACTCGCCCAGCATCAGCGGCTTGCGCGGGGCGATTTTCTTCGTCACCAGTTTGTAGGCGGGGTCGAAGATTTCGCGGAAGCTACGCCAGGGCCGTGGGTTGACCGGGTTGGCGCCCCAGTTGTAGCCGTCGAGGCAGGTCCAGTCGACGTAGGCGTTGCCGGGGTAAAGGCTCTTCAGATGCTGCGAGCGCAGGCGCTTGGGGGTGTCGGCATAGGGGCACCAGACCCAGGTCGCGTTCGTCGCCCCGACCGAGGTAAAGATGTCGTGCACGTGGCGCCAGGCGGCGACGTACTCGCCGGGAGCGTTGCCGTTGACGCCCTCAAACCAGGGAAACCAGTTGCCGTTCATCTCCCAGTCGAAGCGCATGAAGAAGGGATGTCCCCAGCTCTTCGCTTCGTTGGCGAACTGGGAGATGTAGGCGTCGTAGCGACCGTTGATCAGTTCGGAGAGCTTGAAGCTCGGCTGTTCGGCCGATTCACGCGGCGAGGATTCCGAGCCCCAGCTGAAGAGCGGGATCGAGCCGTGGCCGCGAATGTTGTTCATCGCTTCGAAGGGAAACGGGTAGTTGCGACAGGGGCTGCGGTGGCAGTCCTGGAATGAGGAGGAGAACTCGATGATCGACATCCCCTTGCCGACGATCTGCTCGAAGCGAGCGGCGGCGTTCATGTCCCAGGGTGCCTGGGTGCCGGTCAGTTGGTCGCCGATCCAGGCGCCCCAGTAGAGCGGCTTCGGCTGATGCTTGTGGTGACGATGCCGTTTGTGGCTGCCGGCGGCAGATGCGTTGGCGGCCAGCAGGCAGCAGCCGAGCGCCGCCAGCAGCAGCAGTCCCAGCAGGCGCGCCCCAGAACGACGCTTCGGGTAAAGCCGAGAGACCAGAGCGATCAGTGTAGGGAACGCCTCGTGCCGCCCCGGGTGACTGCTCAGCTCGGCGGCTGAATCGGGCCGCTCGGGAGGCTCGCGTAGGAAGCGCCGAGGTAGGAGGGCTGCTGGATCCCTTCCGCAAACGCCTGGGTGGCGCCGGCGGAGGTCTCGATCGGCCAGTCCATGTTGTCGTCGAATTTGTCGAACCAGAGCGCGGCACGGATCTGCGGGTAGGCGGTCGGGATGCGGGAGAGCGCGTCCTTGATCCATTCAGCCTTCGATCCCCCCTGCTCGCTGGAGCCAAACTCCCCCAGCATCATCGGCTTCGAGGGGGCGATGCCTTCGGCGATTTCGCCGTAGCTGTCGCTGAACAGCTGGTCGAAGCTCTTCCAGCCGCGCGGCGAGGCAGGGTTGGTGCCCCAGTTGTAGCCGTCGAGGCCAGTCCAGTCGACGTATTCGTTGCCGGGGTAGAGGGAGCTGAGGTCGGTCAGCGTCCCAGCGGGATCGACGAACGGGCACCAGACCCAGGAGACGTTCGTCGCCCCAAGCGAGGCGAAGATGTCGTGGACGTGGCGCCAGGCGGCAACGAATTCGCCCGCCTGGTTGCCGTTGACGCCCTCGGCCCAGGGGAACCAGTCGCCGTTCATCTCCCAGTCGAAACGGAGGAAGAAGGGATGTCCCCAGGCCTTCGCTTCGCTGGCGAATTCGCGGATAAATTCGTCGTAGCGGCCTTCGATCACGTCACTGAGCTGGAAGTCGGGCTCGTTGAGGCTGGAGGGAATCGACTGCGAGCTCCAGCTCAAGACTGGGATCGAGCCGTTGGCGCGGATGCTTTCCATCGGCTTGGCTGGGAAGTCGTAGAAGGAGCAGGAGGAGCCGCACTGGGCGAAGGGCTGGAAGAACTGAACCATCGAGGCCGACTTCCCGGCGTGTTCCTCGAACTTGGCAACCGCGTTCATGTCCCAGGGGGCCTGTTCGCCGGTCAGATGGGAGCCGATCGTCGCCCCCCAGAAGAGCGGATGCGGCGCACCGGCGGCGCGGGCGGGCTTGGCGGCACAACGGCGGCGCGGACGCAGGTCGACCCGCTTGGCGCGGCCGCGGGCGACGCAGCGGTTAGGGCCGATCAGGGCCTTAGCGTCACCCAGGTCGGCGAGCTTGCGGGTGCCCTTCCCACCCGGGTGGGCAACCGCGGTGCCGACGCAGAGAAGGAAGATGGCAAGGGCCGCGACGAGGACGCGGATGGCGAGGCGGCTGCTACTGAGACCTTCGGCCATACAGGCCCATCGGCCGCCTGGCCGTCTGTTCCAGCTCTACGGCCCAGACCTGGACATTTGTCCAGGAGGGGTTGCAATCGGTGGCTCAGCCGGCAGGGAAGATCGTCGTTGCGCTGAGGCTGGAGAAGGTGTTGCCGACGTAGGCGGAGCTCTGGATCCCTTCAGCGAAGGCGCTGGTCGCGCTGCTCGAGGTCTCGATCGGCCAGTCCATGCTGCTGTCGTATTTGTCGAACCAGAGCAAGGCGCGGATCTGCCGGTATTCGGTCGGGATCTGGGTCAGCATTTCCTTGATCCAGGTCGCCTTCGAGCCGCCGTACTCGCTGGAGGCCACCTCCCCGATCATCATCGGCTTGCCCGGCGCGATCGTGTTGACGATGTTCTGGTAGCTCGTGCGGTAGACCTGGCTGAAGGTCTTCCACTTGTCAGGCTTGTTGGGGTTGGTGCCCCAGTTGTAGCCGTCCAGGCCGACCCAGTCGACGTATGCGTTGCCGGGGTAGACCGAGGCCAGCGGGGTGGCGCCGCTGTATTCGACGTTCGGGCACCAGACCCAGGTCACGTTGGTCGCTCCGACTGAGGCGAAGATGTCATGGACGTGGCGCCAGGCGCTGACGAATTCGCCCGGCTGGTTGCCGTTGACGCCTTCGTGCCAGGGGAACCAGTGACCGTTCATCTCCCAGTCAAAGCGGAGGAAGAAGGGGTGGCCCCAAGCCTTTGCTTTGGTGGCGAATTCGCGGATATAGGTGTCGTAGCGCCCGGCGATTACGTCGGAGAGCTGGAAGTCCGGCTCGTTGTTGGTCGAGGGGATCGACTGTGAGCTCCAGCTCAAGACCGGGATCGCCCCATGCTGGCGGATGTTTTCGAGCGGCGAGGTGGGAAAGCCGTAGAAGGAGCAGCCCGGGTTGCACTGGGCGAAGGGCTGGAAGAACTGCACCAGGGAGACCTTTTTTTTCGTCTCTTCCTCGAACTTGGAGACGGCGGTCATGTCCCACGGTGCCTGGTTCCCGGTCAGCTGCGAGCCGATCGTCGCGCCCCAGTAGAGGGGGCCACCGGCGGGCGTCGGAGTGGGTTCCGGGGTCGGTTCGGGAGTGGGTTCGGGTTGCGGGGTCGGTTCGGGTTCCGGTTCCACAGGCGCGTTGGACACGTTCACGGTCACTTTCGTCGTCGCCCTCACGCCCTTGGACCCATAAGCGGTGGCGGTGAGGATATGACTGCCGTTGGTGAGCTTGCCGGTGTCGAGGCTGTAGCTGTAGGGAGCGGTCGAGTCGCTCGCCTTAGCCGAGCCGTCGACGGCGAATTCGACCTTGGGGGGCGCAGTCGCCGTCACCGCCACTTCCCAGTTGACCGTGCCCGAGACCGTCTGGCCGTCGCCGGGGGTGACGGTGACGATCGCCAGCGTTTCCTTATTGGTGTTGCTCGGGTTGAGGCGCGAGGTGGTCGCCGGGG
>JBQCCT010000079.1:0-4518 GCA_051961955.1 Solirubrobacterales bacterium | reverse complement strand
CATCTCCGCCATGCGCAGGTCTTCCTCGACCTGCTTGTTGACCTGCTCCTGGGCGACCGACGGCCCGCCGACCACCAGGCCGGGGTGGGTGGAGAGCTGATCGGCGATGTCGGCGCCGTCTTCCTGGGCCTGCTTGTCCTCGGTCGTCTTCAGCGCGACCACGAAGTAGGTGCTGCGGGCGTCGCGCGAGACGAAGGCCCGCGAGCGGGTGTCGTAGTAGCCGGTCACCGAGGCGACGTCGCTGCGTTCGCGCACTTCGTTCTCCAATGCCTCGACCCGCCGCCGCGTCGCCGGCTGCGCCACCGGCGCGTGCTCGACCACCGCGACCACCGCCGGCACCCGCAGCCCCGCTGCCTGGAGCCGGTCCATCGCCTTCACCGTCTCGGTCGCCGGGTCTTCGGCGCCGTAGGGATCGAGGCGATTGGCGACGCCGCCGCCGATCGCCGCTGCGACCAGGAAGAAGGCGATCGCCACGAGGCCGATCCGCTTCGCGTTGCCGTTGGCCAGCCGGGCCAGGGAGTCGAACATCAGTTGCTCCTTTCCTCGGGGGCGGTGAGGATCTCCCCCTCCATCCGCTCGCACCAGTCCGCGAACCATTGGGTGAACTCGAGGCCGCTCTCGAGGACGATCTTCGGGAACGGGTCGTCGATCTCACCTTTGGTCTCTTTGATCGCCTGGAGTTGCCGGTGGATGGCGAGCCGCCGTTCCCGCATTTCCCGCAGGATCGCCAGCGCCTCCTCCCGCGGCAGGGCGTTGGCGAAGAACAGCTTCAGCAGGCCTTCGTCGCGCATCTCGAGCGTCTCCGGCGGCTCCCGCAGCCAGGCCCGCAGCGCCTCTTCCCCGGCGTGGGTGATCTCGTAGACGGTCCGCTTGCGGCCGCCGGTCGGGCGCTCGGAGCCGACGATCAGCCCCGCCTCGTCGAGCCGCTTCAGCTCCGGGTAGATCTGTCCGTAGCTGGCGGCCCAGAAGAAACGGGTGGAGTTGTCGACCACGGCTTTGATCTCGTAGCCCGACCGCGGTTCCCAGCGGACCACGCCGAGGATCACATAGGCGGTAGCGCTCAACTCCATATATCAGGAGTATATATCAAATAGATATATCTGCAAGTACGATTCATCTGAGCTAGGATTCCAGCAGCTCGTGAAGTATCGATCACGGGCGGGGCTGAAGAACGAGACAAGGCTTTGACGACGCGGGCGAAGCGCCGAAAAGCGGAAGCCGCCGCCGACCGCGCCCGCTTCGAGCTGACCCGGGACAAGATCGTCTTCGGCTTCGAGCTGCTGATGCGGAAGCAAGCGGCCGGACTATCCTGCGGTCACTGCGAGATGGAGGTTCGCGACAGGCCCGCCTCGGCGGGCCTGTCGTTTTATGGGGGGCCGTTCGCTGTTCATCGCGTATGGTCAACGTCCGTGATGCAGGCGAAGCAAGGAGAGAGGGGAGTTTCAGATGTCGCTTGACCAGAGCAAGGTGGGCCGGGTCGTGGCCGAACAGATGGAGGCGATCGAGAACGACTACGGCGACGACTGCGAGATCGGCGACGTCTGCACGATCGTCGAGGTGGTCGGGCCGCACGGCTCGCACGTGAGGGTGCGTAGCAGCGACATGCGTCCCCACAGCGGTCTGGGCCTGATCCGGATGGCCGAACAGGCGATGCTCGGCAACCTCGGGGGTGGGGGCGAGTGAGAGCCTGCCTCTGGCGAGGCCCATCGGATTCTTGACACAGCGGGCTGGGTCAAGAATCGGCTGCGAGGTGGCTATCCTCAGCTCTCTATGAGCGGGGACGGTTCAGACATCGTCGTAATGAAGTTCGGCGGCACTTCGGTGGCCGGCGCCGAGCACATCAAGCGCGCTGCCGGGCGGATCGTCGCCGCCCGCGAGGCGGGCAACCGCGTCGTCGCCGTCCTCTCCGCCCGCGGCAAGACCACCGACGAACTGGTCGCGGCCGCGCAGGAGATCTCCGAGCGCCCCGACCCGCGTGAGATGGACATGCTGCTCTCGACCGGGGAGCGGATCTCCTGCGCGCTCTGCGCGATGGCGATACACGACATGGGCCACCAGGCGATCTCGCTGACCGGCTCGCAGGCGGGGATCGTCACCGACACCTCCCACACCAAGGCGCGGATCATCGACGTTCGCGCCGACCGTATCAGCGACGCCCTCGACGAGGACCGGATCGTCCTCGTCGCCGGCTTCCAGGGCGTCTCGACCCAGAGCCGCGACGTCACCACGCTCGGCCGTGGCGGCTCCGACACCACCGCCGTGGCGCTGGCGGCGGCGCTGCGGGCCAGCGTCTGCGAGATCTACACCGACGTCTCCGGCGTCTACAGCGCCGACCCGCGGATCGTGCCCGAGGCGCGCAAGCTGCCGGTCGTCTCCTTCGAGGAGATGCTGGAGATGGCCGCCTCCGGGGCGCGGGTGCTGCAGCTCCGCTCGGTCGAGTACGCCCGCAACCACGGGGTCCGCATCCACTGCCGCAGCAGCTTCGAGGACGGTCCCGGTACCCTCGTCGTCTCGGAGGAAGAGACCATGGAGAACCCTTTCGTAACCGCAGTGACCCATTCCGACTCGGAGGCGCGCGTGACCCTGACCGGGCTACGCGACGAGCCCGGCGTCGCCGGCAAGGTCTTCGGCGCCCTCGCCGACGCCAACGTCAACGTCGACGTGATCATCCAGAACGAGCCGGTGGGCGACGAAGCGCTCGCCGATCTCTCCTTCACCGTCGACCGCACCGACCTGCCGGTGGCGAAGGACACGATCGCCGCCCTCGGCGACGTCTCCGTCGACGTCCTCACCGACGAGCGGATCGGCAAGGTCTCGATCGTCGGCGCCGGCATGCGCTCGCACCCGGGCGTCGCGGCCAAAGTCTTCCGCGTCCTCGGCGAGGAGAGGATCAACATCGAGATGATCTCCACCTCGCCGATCAAGATCTCGTGTGTCATCTCCGCCGACCGGGTCGCCGACGCGGTCAACGTGCTGCACAAGGCCTTTGAGCTCGGCGACGACGCGATCCGGCCCGAGGACCCGACCGGCCCCGAACACCGACCGACGGTCGCCTGAGCTGGGGACCACGATGAGCGACGGATACAAAGTCGGTGTCCTTGGCGCAACGGGGCTCGTCGGGACGACGATCCTCGAGTTGCTCGCCGCACGGGACTTTCCCGCGGCTGAGGTGATCCCGTTCGCCTCCGAGCGCTCCGCCGGCAAGGAGATCGAGTGGGAGGGTCGCTCGCTCACCGTTCGGCCTCTGACCGACGACACGATCCAGGGCCTCGACCTGGTCCTCTCCTCGGCGGGCGGGTCGGTCAGCGCCGAGTGGACGCCGCGCTTCGTCGCCGCCGGCGCCACCGTGGTTGACAACACCAGCTACTGGCGCATGCACGACGACGTGCCGCTGGTCGTCTCCGAGGTCAACCCCGACGCCCTCGCGGGCCACAACGGAATTATCGCCAACCCCAACTGCTCGACGATGCAGATGGTCGTCGCCCTGAAACCGCTCTACGACGCGGCCGGGATCGAGCGGCTGGTGATCTCCACCTACCAGGCCGTCTCCGGCACCGGCAAGGCGGCGATCGACGAGCTGCAGGCGCAGGCGCACGCCGTGCTCCACGGCGAAGAGCCGCCCGCGCCGCAGGTCTACCCGCACCAGATCGCCTTCAACGTCCTCGCCCAGGCCGGCAGCTTCCCCGATGGCGACGACCACACCGACGAGGAGCGCAAGCTGATCAACGAGACCCGCAAGATCCTCGGCGACCCCGAGATCAAGGTCAGCGCGACCTGCATCCGGGTGCCGGTCGTGAGCGGCCACTCCGAGGCCGTAAACGTCGAAACCCGTGAGCCGCTCGATCCCGAGCGGGCGCGCGAGCTGCTCGCAGCGGCGCCGGGCGTGACGGTCGTCGACGACCCGGCGGGCGGCCGCTTCCCGATGGCGATCGAGGCAGCCGGCAGGGACGACGTCTACGTCGGCCGGATCCGCCGCGACCCGGGCAACGAGCGCGCCCTCGACCTCTGGATCGTCGCCGACAACCTGCGCAAGGGCGCCGCCACCAACGCCGTCCAGCTCGCCGAGGTCCTCGTCGAGCGCGGCCTCGTCGGCGTTCCCGCCTAGCCGGTGGACATCGGCTTCGCCGAAGCCCTTCTCGTCGTCGGCGGCCTGCTGGCAATCGTCGCGGCGCTCTCGGGGGTGATGAAGGGGACGGTGCTGTCGGCCTCGGTGCTGTCGGTGGCGCTGGGGTTCGGGCTTGCCGTCGCCGGGGTGGTCCACGTCGAAGTCGGCGACCGGGCGATCGTCGAGCTGGTCGAGCTGGCGCTGGTCCTCACCCTCTTCTCCGACGGGATGTTCGTCGAGCGCGAGCTGCTGCGGCGGCACTGGGGACCGGTGGCGCGGGCGCTGGTGATCGCGATGCCGATCACGATCGGGCTGCTGGGCCTGACGGCGAAGGCGCTCTTCCCCGACCTCACCTGGGCGCAGGCCTTCCTGTTGGCGGCGGTGCTCTCGCCGACCGACCCGGTCGTCACCTC
>JBQCCT010000078.1:0-5398 GCA_051961955.1 Solirubrobacterales bacterium | reverse complement strand
AGCGAGTAGGCAGCCTTGCGGAGCAGGTAGCCGGCCAGCTTCTCCAGCCACCCCTTGAAGAAGTCGTGACCGCGGCCGGGGATCACCGCCGCGATCAGCGCGACCGGGCTGAATGCGAGCAGGAGCAGCAGCAGGACCTGGGCCAAGATCACCCCGATCGAGAGCGACCCCAGCAGCAGGAAGGCGCCGAGCTCGCCGAGGAACAGGACGATCGCCAGCAGCAGCCGCTGGTACTGGCCGCCCTCCTCCATCGCGTCGGTCGCCGGCTTGTCGGCGACGCCGAGGCGGTAGCCCGAGCGGTCCGCGTCGGGGAGGTCGGAGGCGTCGCCGTCGTTTAGGGCGTCGTACTCCTTGTCGCGTTCGTCCTTGTCGGGGACGCCAAGGCTGTAGCGGAGGAAGCGCGGCGCATACTTGTTCGCGTTGTTGACGCAGACCTTGCCGTCGGCGGTGATCTCGGTGCCGGTCTGGAGCCGGCGGGCGAGCGTCGCGTCGCGGCTGGGGTTGGAGGACAACGGCCGCACCGCGACCGACTCGGGATCGGAGTCCTTCGAGCCGCTGCCGGCGACTACGCAGTGTTCAAGGCCGCCGAAGTTGAGGACGACCCAGGGCTTGAAGACGAGCAGGTTGAACAGTTCGTTTGCCGTGTCCTCCTTCGCCTGCCGGGCACTCGTCGCGTCGCCGTGGGAGGAGATCGACAGGAACGCCCCCGACATCTCATCCGTCCACTTGGAGACGCTGCCGATGGTCGAGCCGGGCTGGGCGACGAAGAACAGGGCCGCGACGACGTAGATCAGCGACAGCCCGAGCGCCCCCGCCGTCTCGGAGTAGCGGCGCTGCACCAGCGCCTTCCACATCGCCCAGATGCCGGCGATGGCGACGGCGAGGACAAGCCAGGGCTCGCCGAGGACGCCGGCATAGATCGAGTGGATCGCGCGGGAGACCGGCGCGAGCGCCCCGGCCCCGCCGGTGGCCTGCGAGCCGTTGACGAGGTCGAGGCCGAAGGCGAAGCTGAAAAGGGTGATGAGCAGGTTCGCCAGGAAGCTCGTCCCGAGCCAGAGGATCGAGGCCAGGAAGTAGGCGATCATCGGCGGGACGCCGGAGACGTCCACCCCGCCCGTCAGCGATGCCTGGACCGCGTCGAAGTGCTGGTCGAGCGAATAGTTGGTGAGCGGGTAGCGCCCGGCGATCCCTTCGCCGCCGACCTGCGGCGAAGGCCCGACGTTGCTCCAGACATCGCTGGCCGCCCCGGCGAGGGGATGGGCGAGGAGCACGATTAGGGTCGCCAGGAAAAGCACCACGGCGACCCGGCGGCCCCAGCTGCCCGAAGCGCGCCGGCTCACGCGGCCACCGCCCGAGGGGTGTTGTCGAGCGCGGCCAGCAGCTCGCCGAAGACGAGGTCGAAGCGCAGCTCGCCGATCCGCCCGTCGAGGTCTCGCATCAGGCAGAGGCCCTGGCGGTATTCGCGCAGGCGGGCGCGGGCGGCGCCGTCGTCGGCGTCGAGGCCGATCTGCGTGATCCCCGCCCGCGCCTCGGCGTCGGTCTCCTGGCCGAACAGGAAGTAGACGCCGAACAGCTCGGCGAGGTCGCCGAGATCAGCGAGTCGCTGGGTCGCCACCAGCACGGTCGCGTTCAGCGCGCGGCCCAATCGGATGATCCGGTTGAGCAGCGAGCGGCCCTGCGTCGAGGCGAGCAGGAACCACGCCTCGTCCAGCACGACCACCTTGTGACGGCTGCGATCGCCCGCGATCAGCCGCAGCGCCAGGGCGGCGACCAGGGAGAGGGTCGCCACCGAGACGCGCTCGGCGCGGGTATAGGTCTCCCGCGAAGCGCCGGGGTCGGGGAGGCTCAGCCCCGGCGTGCGGATCGTGATTACCGAGCGCTCGACCTCGATCGGCTCGGCCTCGCCGCTGCCGAAACCCAGCCGCGCGAGGCCGAAGTCAGAGAGCACGTCCAGCGCCTCGGCGGCCTCGCGGCCCGCCTCGGCCTCGGACGAGCGCAGCCGCTCGATCACGCCGCGCAGGCTGCGCTCCCCCGCCCGCACCGCATCGCGCACGGCGCGGTCGATCGCGACCTCCCAGGATGGCGGCGGGTCGCGCAGCAGTTCCAGCAGGTAGCTGGAGGCAAGCTCCTCGCGCAGCTCGGGCAGCCCGATCGAGAGCGGGTCGAGCTTGCCCCGGTGCTCGGGAGCGCCCGAGAGCTCGAGGACTTCGACCTCGCCCTCCAGCTCGGCGACGCGGTCGAGGCCGTGGTCGGGCTTGGGGTCGAAGTCAACGACCAGCGAGCCCCGGCGCTGGGCGGCGAAGGCGATCGACTGCGCGGCGATCGTCTTGCCCGAGCCGAGCGTCCCGGCCAGCAGCACCGCCGAGGCCCGCGCCTCGCGCGGCGCCTCGGTCGGGTCATAGAAGACAGGGCGGGCGCCGCCGGCCGGGGAGAAGCCGATGTAGACGCCGTCCGTCGAGCCGACCTGCGCGGTCGCGATCGGCACCGAGGCGCCGAACTGCTCGACCGTCATCTGCTGGACGTAGTCGGGGACCGAGCCGCCGCCGGGACGGGGCAGGTGGTCGGCAAACAGCGCGTGCTGTAGGCCGCGCGGGCGGTGCAGCGACACGTCGCCGAACCGCTCGCGCAGCGCCCCGACCCGGCGCTCCAGCTCCTCCCGATCCGGGGCGCCAACGGCCAGCGAGATCGAGGCCCGCAGCATCGGCGGGTGCGCCGAGGACTGCAAGATGGCCTCGTACTCGCGGGCGAGCTCGCGGTCCTCCTCGGCGAAGACGCCCGGACCGCTCGCGCCCTGCAGTTGCTCGCGGTAGGCGTGCTCTACGTCGAGGATGCGCTTGCGCACCTGACCGAGCGCTTCGCGGTTGCCGATCCATTGGGCGTGCAGGACCGCGTCGACCGGGAAGCCGGCGTCTTCGGCCGGCGCGAAAAGGACCTCAGCGGCGCCGGGGAACTCGGCCTCCTCGGCGAGCGACCCGGCGCAGAGGAACGCCTGGTAGGCGGTGCCCTCCTCGGCCTCGACCACCAGCGAGGGCGGCTCGCCGGGGTGCTCGGTCGCGGGCGCGTTCGCGCAGCGCCAAAGCTCCTGCTCAAGCGGCTCGTAGGCGACCGACCCGCCGGGGGCGACGACCACCAGGGCGTCGGGCTGCCAGTGGCGGTCGGCGACCGGCTCGGCGACGCCCCGGCAGGCGGCGCGGCGAAGCAGCCAGTGCAGCTCCTCGGTCGATGCCCGCTCCAGGGCGATCGCCCCGCTGAGGCGGTCGAAGGTGCGCTGCTCGACCGCCGCCAGCGCCTCCAGCTCTGAGCCCGAGATCGGCTGCGGCGCCCCGACGCCGGCCAGCTCCTCTACCCGGCGACGAAAGCGGCCGAAGGAGCGCAAGGCGCTCGGGCCGGCGCCCCCGTCTGCCAGCGAGACGGCGATGTAGACCTCGGGGACGTGAGAGCGGAGTTCGCGCAGCCTCGCCTGGTGTCCCTCCAGGTAGCGCCGCCAGCCCTCGGCGTCGGCGTGGCGCTGATCGGCGAGGTCCGCGAGCTCAGGCGCGTAGCGCTCGGCCGGGTAGGCCCGCTGGACCCGCCAGATCGAGAAGTCGGCGCCCGCCAGGTGGGCGAAGCGCTCAAGCCGGCGCAGCAGCGCCCACTTCTCGGCGGGCGGAAGGAACGGATAGGCGATCGTGTCGGCGCGGTAGAGCGCGGCGGCCTCGCCGCCCGGCCCGATCAGGACGTTGCGCCTCGCGTAGCGCAGCGGGAAGCCGGTCACGGCCGGACCTCCAAGACCTCGCGCTCGCCCAGCGCCAGCCGGCGCGCGCTCGCGTCCCCCTTGCGCTGCCGGCGACCAGGCGCCTGCGCCACCCGCCGGCGCCCTCGCCACCCCGCGCCGCGCAGGGAGACCGGCGCCGAGAAGAAGACGACGGCCGGGCCGCGGACTCGCCCCCGGCGCAGTCTCGGCGAGCGCTCGTCGTGCGCGACCCAGAGCTCGCCGCCGAGCAGGTGCGCTCGCCCGAGGGCGGGCAGCGCCCGGTCGAGAGAGCGCCGAAGCGGCGCCAGGTGGACGGCGAGCCAGGAAAGGGCGAAGCGGTCCGCACGCCGCCCGTCGGGCGTCGCCTGCGTCGCCAGCGTCGCGACCGCCACCGGGATCACGACCAGCCGCAGCGGCCAGTCGAGCAGGCCCAGCACCCAGCCGCCGATCCAGGTCGCCGCCAGCGCCCCGAGCGCGGCCACCGCCCCACCGACCCGGCCCCCGGCGCTCGCGCCTCCGACCCCGGCGATCGCGGCGATCGTCAAGGCGACGGCAGCCGAGCCCGAGCCGAGGGCGACGACGACGAGAAGCGCGGCGGTCGCGTAGGCCAGCCAGCGCAGCGGGACCCCGCCCGGAACCGGCAGCGGCCGGCCCTCGATGGAGTAGATGCGGCGCTCCGGGCGGAATATCCGCTGGTAGGAGCGGATCGACTCGTAGCCGTCGCTCACGGCAGAATCCGGTTTCCGATCGCCCGCGCCGCGTCGGCGACCTGGTCAGGCGAGAAGACGAGCCAGCCGACCAGGATCGCGGCGAGCATGAAGACCGCGAGGTCGGTGAACTTCCTATTGAGAAGGAAGACCAGCCCGACGATCGCGATCAGGCCGCCGTAGATCGAAGCCGCCCAGCGGCGCAGCTCGGAGCCGATGTTGCGGCCCACGTCGTTGCCGCCGGCCGCAAGCGCCTCGGGGGCCAGCCACAGCGCCGCCGCGAGGACGACGACCAGGGCCAGGGCGACTGCCAGCCGCCGGCTCACGAGAGCGCCCCTTCGACCTGCTCGACGTACCAGCGATCGCGGTGGAGAAGCCGCAGCCGGTAGGCGAGCGGGATGATCGCCCCGCTCTCGCCGTCGCGGACCCGCGCGGTCGCGATCACGGTGCGCCGCGCCCCTTCGCCGTCGCCGAGCTGCTTCACGCTCGCGATGGCGACCAGCTCGAAGCCGCCGCCGGGGGGCGTCACCGTGGCGCCGGGCGCCAGGAGGTAGGCGAGATCGCCGGGGCTCGCCGCGGACAGGTACGCCGGCAGGAAGCGCCCGACGAGCTCGGCGACCGCGCCCCCGTCAGAGCCGGCGACGGGCCGGGGCGGCTCGACGCTCGCCCCGACCCCTCCCGGTCCAGCGACGCCCGCCGGCACTCCCCGGGCCGCCACCGCGGCCGCGTCTTCGCGGACGATCGGGACGGCGAGATAGAGAGTGCGGGCGTCGCCTAGCTCGCAGGCGACCGTGACGATCGCCTGGCGATCGCCGAGGTCGCGAACAGAGGCGACCTCGGCCTGCTCGACCTGGGCGACGGTGCCGGTCCCGCCAGGGGCCGGCACCGAGACGCCCGGCGCGAGATAAGGAGCCAGCGCCTGCGGCGAGGCGTCGGCAAGGTAGGCCCGCGCGAACCT
>JBQCCT010000077.1:0-6133 GCA_051961955.1 Solirubrobacterales bacterium | reverse complement strand
CGATGCTCGCCGTCCAGGGCCCGCACGCCCGCCAGGTGCTGACGCAGACGCTGGAGATCGAGCTGCCGCCGCGCTTCCGCGTCGCCCACGCCCGGGTCGGCCGTCGCCCGGCGCTGATCTGCGGCACCGGCTACACCGGCGAGGACGGGGTCGAGCTGCTGCTCGACCCGGAGGTGGCGCCGCCGATCTGGGCCGAGCTGCTCGACGCCGGGATCGTCCCCTGCGGCCTCGGCGCCCGCGACACCCTGCGGCTGGAGGTCTGCTTCCCCTTGCACGGCAATGAGCTGACCCCGGAGCGCAACCCGATCGAAGCCGAGCTCGGCTGGTGCTGCAAGGAGGAGACCGGCTTCGTCGGCGCCGAGGCGATCGCCCGCGCCCGCGCCAAGGGCACCGCCGAGCGGCTGGTCGCCTTCAAGATCGAAGGGCAGGGGATCCCGCGCGAAGGCAACCCGGTCCTGCACGAGGGCGCCGAGGTGGGCGTCGTCACCAGCGGCACCTTCTCGCCGTCGCTCGAAGTCGGAGCCGGGATGGCCTACGTGAAGTCGGAGCTTGCGGAGACCGGAACCGAGATCGAGATCGACGTGCGAGGCAAGCGCCGCCCCGCCCGGATAGCTTCCAAGCCTCTCTACGCGAAAAGGAGCTGAGTCTTGTCCGACGCCACCTACCCCGACGACCTTCGCTACCACGAGGAACACGACTGGGCCCGGATCGAGGGAGACCAGGCGACCCTCGGGATCACCTGGTACGCCCAGGACTCGCTCGGCGAGGTCGTCTTCTTCGACCCGCCCGAGGTCGGCGCCGCGATCCAGAAAGACTCCTCCTACGCCGAGGTCGAGTCGGTGAAGGCGGTGAGCGACGTGATCGCGCCGATGTCGGGGGAGATCCTTGAGGTCAACGAGGCGCTCGCCGACGCGCCGGAGAAGATCAACGAGGACCCCTACGGCGCGGGCTGGCTGGTCAAGGTGCGGCTGACCGCGCCCGATGAGGCCGAGGCGCTCCTCGGCGTCGAGGAATACCGCAAGTTGCTGGACTCCTAGGCGCCGGGGCAAGCCGCCGGCTTCCCTAGCCTTAGTCAGGTGACGCGCTACACCTCCGCCACGCCCGAGGACCGGTGGGAGATGCTCGACGCGATCGGCGTCTCCTCCCCGGCCGAGCTCTTCGAGCAGATCCCCGAGCCGCTGCGCCTGGGCCGGCTACTGGCGCTGCCTGCCGGGATGTCCGAGGCGGAGGTCTACGAGCGGCTGCGGGCGCTGGCCGAGCGCAACGCCGACGCCGAAGCGCAGGTTTGCTTCGTCGGCGCGGGGATGTACGACCACTACGTGCCGGCGATCGTCGACGCGATCACCTCGCGCAGCGAGTTCCTCACCCCGTACACGCCCTACCAGCCGGAGATCAGCCAGGGCGGGCTGCAGGTGATGTTCGAGTTCCAAACGGCGATGTCGGAGCTGACCGCGCTGCCGGTGTCGAACGCGGCGCTGTACGAGGGGCCTTCGTCGGTCGCCTCGGCCGGCTACCTGGCGATCGGGGCGACGAAACGGCGCCGCTTCGTCGTCTCCCGCGGCCTGCATCCGCACAGCCGCGAGACCCTCGAGACCTACGCGGTCGGGTTCGACGCCGAGGTGGTCGAGGTCGGGCTCGAGGGCGGGCTGACCGACGCCGCGGCGCTGGCCGAGGCGGTCGACGGCGAGACCGCCGCGGTCTTCCTCCAGAACCCGAACTTCCTCGGCGCGGTTGAGGACGTCGAGGCGCTCGGCGCCGCGGCGAAGGAGCACGGGGCGCTGCTGGTCGTCGCCTGCGACCCGATGACGCTGGGGGTGCTGAAACCGCCGGGCGAGTGCGGCGCCGACATCGCCCTCGGCGAGGGCCAGCCGCTGGGCAACCGCCTGGACTTCGGTGGCCCATCCTTTGGTTTTTTCTGCGCGACCGAGGAGCAGATCCGCCGCATGCCGGGGCGGATCGCCGGCGAAACCGAGGACGTCGACGGGCGTCGCGGCTTCGTCCTCGCGCTGCAGACGCGCGAGCAGCACATCCGCCGGGAGAAAGCCACCAACAACATCTGCACCGCGCAGGCGCTGAACGCGCTGGGGGCGATGGTCCACCTCGCCTGGCTCGGCCGCCCAGGCTTCCGCGAGCTGGGCGAGCTGCTGGTGCAGCGGACCGCCTACGCGCGCGAGCGGCTGGCCGCGGTGAACGGGGTCGAGCTGCTGCACACCGCGCCGGTCGCCCGCGAGTTCGCGCTGCGGCTGGAGGCGCCGGTCGAGGCGGTGCTCGACCGCTGTGCCGAGCGCGGCATCGCCGCCGGCTACCCTCTCAGCCGCGACTACCCCGAGTTCGAGGACGGCCTCCTGGTCGCGATCACCGAGCGCCGCACCAAAACCCAGATCGACGACCTCGCCGAGGCGCTGGAGGCAGCCATCGTTGCATCCCGTGGTTCCTTTGTCGCCCCTGACACGACTAAGGAACCACCAGTCGGGGGGGCGGCCTGATGGCGCTGACGGAGACGCCGATGCAGGCGGAACGGGCGCAGACGATCTTCGAGAAGTCGAAGCCGGGCCGGCGCGCCGCGGCGCTGCCGGAGGCCGGCGTCCCGGAGCAGCCGCTCGCCGAGCTGATCCCGGAGAAGCTGCTGCGGGCCGACCCGCCGCGCCTGCCGGAGATCGCCGAGCCGGAGATCGTCCGCCACTACAACCGCCTCTCGCGGCGGAACTTCGACCTCGACAGCGGCTTCTACCCGCTCGGTTCCTGCACGATGAAGCACAACCCGCGCCTCAACGAGCGGGTGGCGGCACTGCCCGGCCACGCCCGCCTGCATCCGGCGCAGGACCCGCGCCGCGCCCAGGGGGCGCTGGAGCTGATGTGGCTGCTGCAGGAGTCGCTGAGCGAGATCTGCGGCCTGCCGCACGTCAGCCTGCAGCCGAGCGCAGGCTCCCACGGCGAGCTCGCCGGCCTGCTGCTGACCCGCGCCTACCACGCCGACCGCGGCGAAGAGCGGACCAAGGTGCTGGCGCCGGACACGTCCCACGGCACCAACCCGGCCTCGGTGACGATGGCCGGCTACAGCGCCATAAAGGTCGCCACCGACGAGCGCGGCGGGGTCGAGATGGACGACCTGCGGGCGAAGCTGGCCGAGAACGAAGGCGAGGTCGCCTGCCTGATGTTGACCAACCCCAACACGCTCGGCGTCTTCGACGAGAACATCGCCGAGATCGCGGCGCTGATCCACGCGGCGGGAGGGACGCTCTACTACGACGGCGCCAACCTCAACGCGGTGATGGGCCACTCGCGGCCCGGCGACATGGGCTTCGACATCGTCCACGTCAACCTCCACAAGTCCTTCAGCCAGCCGCACGGTGGGGGCGGTCCCGGATCCGGCCCGATAGCCGTCTCCGACCGGATCGAGCCCTTCCTGCCGCGCCCGCAGGTGGTCCGCCGCGAGGGCTCCAACGGCCACGGGCCGAGCTACGACCTCGACTTCGAGCGGCCGAAGTCGATCGGACGCCTGCGCGGCTTCCAGGGCAACTTCGGCGTCTTCGTCCGTTCCTACGCGTACATCCTCAGCCTCGGCGCCGACGGCCTGGCGGAGGCCTCGGAGACCGCCGTCCTCAACGCCAACTACCTGAAGGCACGCCTCGCCCAGGGCCGCGCCGGCAAGCACCTGCCGGTCGCCTTCGACCGCCACTGCATGCACGAGTTCGTCCTCTCCGGCAAGCCGATGAAGCGCGAGCTCGGCCTCGCCACGCTCGACCTGGCCAAGCGCCTGCTCGACTTCGGCTTCCACCCCCCGACCGTCTACTTCCCCCTCCTGGTCGAGGAGGCCCTGATGGTCGAGCCGACCGAGACCGAGGCCAAAGAGTCCCTGGACGCCTTCGCCGAAGCCGTCGACCGAATCCTCGCCGAGGCCGAAGAGAACGCCGAGGTAGCGAAGAGCGCGCCGTACACCACCCCCGTCCGCCGCCTCGACGAGGTCAAAGCCACGCGCCGACCGGTGGTGCGGCAGCAGCTCTGAGCAGAGCTCAGTTGCAGTGCCTTTCGTAGAGGTCGCCCCAGAGGGTTCCGCAGGATGCTTCGACGCCGCCGAAGCAGCAGACGTAGGCTTCCAGCATCAGGTTAAAGAGGGCGTCGCAGAGACCGTCGTCAGCGCTCTCCAGCTTCTGGGCCTCGATGAACCCGCGAGCGTGCGTCGCGAGCGCCGCCGCAGGGTCGTCGCCGAGCAGCGAGAGCTGCGTTTGAGCCCGGCCGTGAACGCCATCGGCACTCTCGGCGGCCGTTGCGGCGGCAACCAGGGCATTCACCTCACCCGTGTTCCTCTCGTAGAAGGCGGCCAGCGCCTCGGCATGGGCTTCGGCCGGGGGGAGGGCTGCCTCGATCGCCCGGGTGAGCGGGCCCGACGGTTCGGGCGCGCTCTCGGCTAGGAGCTTCAGGCGGGCCCAGCGTTTGAGGCCGTCGTCCAGGCTGGCGAGTTCGACCTGGGCGGAGAACGGAAGGCTGGTGACCGGTGCGTACGACATGGTTCCTCCTTAGGACGAGGATTGGAAGAACTTTCACCGTACCGGTGTAAAACTCACTTGTCTAGCCCCTCTGAGTCTCTACAGCTTCGGCAGCGCTTGCTCCAGCTCCAGCACCGGGGCGAAGAGGTCGCCGTGTTGCTCGATGCGTTTGAGGACGTCGCCGGTCTCGAAGACGAGGGCGCTGGCGTCGCTTGAGCCGGCCGCGGCTTCGACCTCCTCCCAGGTGACGGGGGTGGAGACGGTGGGTTTTTCGCGGGCGCGGAGGGAGTAGACGCAGATCGTGGTTTTGCGCTCGTTGTTCTGGTACCAGTCGATCAGGACCTTGCCGCTGCGGTCGGTTTTTTTGCCCATTTTCGCCAGCACCTGGTCCGGGTTTTGTTTGGCGACGATCTGGGCGATCGCCTGGGCGAAGGGTCGCGTCTGCTCGTAGGAGGTCTTGGTGTTGAGCGGCACGTAGAGCTGCATGCCCTTCGAGCCGGAGGTCTTCGCGAAGCACTCGAGATCGACCTGGGCGAGCAGCTCGCGCAGGCGCAGCGCCACCCGGCAGCAGTCGACGACGTCGGCGGGCGGGCCCGGGTCGAGGTCGAAGGCGAGCACGGTCGGCCGCTTCGGCGCCCGGCTCTTCGACAGCGAGGGATGCAGCTCGATCGCCGCCAGCTGCGCCATCCAGATCAGCGTCGGCAGGCTGTCGCAGACGCAGAACTCGATCGTGCCCGCCCGCGGCCCCGCCTCGACCTTGGCCGTCTTCACCCATTTCGGCCGGTGTTTCGGACAGCGCTTCTCGAAGAACGCCGCGTCGAGGTCGTCGACCCCTTCCGGGAAGCGGCGCAGCGTCACCGCTCGTCCGCTCAGGTGGGGAACCATCACCGGCCCGACCCGAGCGTAGTAGTTGACCATCTCGCCCTTGGTGAACCCCGCCTCGGGGTAGAGCACCTTGTCGAGGTTGGTCAGCCGCAGCTCTTTGCCCTCGACCTCGACCTGCTGGGTCTCGCCCACGGCCTAGGGACCTATTTCGAGGCTTTTGCTTTGGAAGAGCGTTTCGGTTTGGCTTTGGCGGCCGGTTTGCTCTTCTTCGCGGCGGCTTTGCGTTTCGCCGGCTTCTTGCCTTTGCCGCCTTTGTCTTTCACCGCGGCGATGCTTTCCTCCAGCGCCGCCATCAGGTCGGGGGCTTTGGTCGCTTTCGGCGCCTCGGCCTCGGGCGCGACGATCTCCTTGCCTTCGGCCTTGCGTTCGATCAGCGCCAGCAGCTCCTCGCGGTACTCGTCGCGGTAGGCGTCCGGCTTGAACTTGGTGCTGAGCGAGTCGATCAGCTGTTCCGCCATTTCCTGCTCGCGCCTGGCGACTTTCGGTTTCCTGTCAGGCAGCGCGTCGTCGAGTTCCGCGGGCGGCACGACCTCGTCATGGAAGCGCATCGTGGTTAGCGTCAGCACTCCGCCTGAGGCACGCAGCGCCGCCAGGTGCTCTTTGTTGCGGAAGACAAAGCGGGAGATCGCTGCCTTGCCTGAGCTTTCCATCGCCGCGGCGAGCAGCGAGTAGGCCTTCTCGGCGCCATCGGCCGGCCCGAGATAGTAGGGGCTGTCGAAGTACATCGGGTCGATTTCCTCGATGTCGACGAAGTCCTGGAC
>JBQCCT010000076.1:0-2581 GCA_051961955.1 Solirubrobacterales bacterium | reverse complement strand
CGCCTGGCGGCGCACCTGAGGTGGGCTGAGCCGTCCGGCGGGGAGCTCGACCGTGAGCGCGGCGGAACCGGGCAAGCGGTGGTTCTGCCAATTGGTCGCGGTGCCGTGCAACCAGTGGCGGTGATAGAAGCGCATGCCGGCGGCGCGGGCGTAGATGCCGCCCGCGGTCGTGCTCGGTCCCCAGGCCCAGACGAGGTCCATGTGTTGGTGGAACCAGATCGTCGCCCCTGGCCGGATGCGCAGAATCAGGGTGCGCGCGATCCGCGTCTCGCGCTCGGAGAACGGGCGCGGGCCGGGATAGTAGGTGTCCCACGGGCGGCCGCCGCCGCGCCATTGTGACGACCAGTTGGCGTTCAGATCGACGCCGCGTCCGTTCTGGCGGGTGCCTCTCGCATACCCGTCTGGATTCAGGTCGGGAACGAGCCAGAGATCGACGTGCGCGTGGCTGTGCTCGAGCGCGCGGGCGACAGCGATCCCGGCGAACTCGTTCCCGTGGATGCAGCCGAAAACGAGCACCCGCGGCCCACGCGGGTCACCCGCGCGGACTGCCAGGATCGGGCGGCCGTCCTCCGACCGACCTAACAGCAACGGTCCCGCGATGCCTCGGCGAGTCCCGATGTGCGATGGCGCACGGGCAGGCGATGCTTGGACTGACGCGAGAACGGTCGCCGCCATGACGATTCCGACAAGGAACGAGTTCATTGGCTGCTTGATTTTCGCCGCCGAGGGCCGAGATAGTCGACCCGACCGTGATGAGGCCGGTTGGGGATCTGCCGACGCGCGAACTGGCCGGTGGCGCCAGGATGCCTGTGCTCGGCCTGGGGGTGTGGCAGATGGCCGCGGGGGCGGAGACCGAGCAAGCCGTGGAGTGGGCCCTGCAAGCTGGCTACCGCCACATTGACACGGCCTCGATGTATCGCAACGAGCAGAGCGTCGGCGCCGCGCTCGCGCGGAGCGGGGTGCCGCGCGACCAGGTGTTCGTGACGACGAAGTTGATGCCCAACCGGCTGACCGCTGTGCGGGAGCTCGAGAAGAGTCTTGCGCGGTTGCATCTCGACTACGTCGACCTGTACCTGATCCACTGGCCGCTGCCGCTCTGGAGCGCGCGCCAGTGGCGCCAGCTGGAGTCGCTTCGGGAGCGCGGCCTCGCGCGCGCGATCGGGGTCAGCAACTTTGGCGTTCGCGGCCTGGAGAAGCTGACTCGTGGTGCTGTTGACGCACCTGCGGTGAACCAGGTGCAGTTCAGCCCGTTTCGCTATCGCCGCCGGCTGCTCGACTACTGCCTTCAGCAGGGGATCGTCTTCGAGGCGTACAGTCCGCTCGAGCGTGGTCTGGGTCTAACTCACCCGACGATCGTGTCGGTCGCCGAGCGTCTCGGCCGGACACCCGCGCAGATCATGCTTCGGTGGGCGATTCAGCACCAAGCGCTTGTTATTCCAAAGTCGCGCCAGCGGGAGAGCATCCGCTCCAACGCCCAGTTGTTCGACTTCGAGCTCGCTGGCGCCGACATGGCGACCATCGACGCGCTCGACCGAACGAACGGCAGCGCACGGGCGCGCGGCTAGTAAGAAAACCGGAAGGGGAGGCACTAAGACTCAGAAGTTGAGAACTCCCCAGAAACCTTCACGGAGGTAGGAAATGACTGAGGCGAGTCTGTACGAACGACTCGGTGGCGCTTTCGCCATCGCCGCAGTGATCGACCACTTCAGCGACGCGGTCGTGCGTAACACCAAGGTCGGTCAGGGCTCGGAAAACGCCCAACTCAACGAATGGAGCACCGACGATCTGGACAGGCTCCCTGGCCTCAAGTTCATGCGCACCCTCTGGGTCTGCGACATTGCCGGTGGGCCTCAGGTCTACGCGGCCACGAAACCGGGCACTACTCATTTGGGCTTGGAGGAGGCCCACCGTCAGCTGAAGATCTCGCCTGATCAGTTCGACGAAGTCGCGGCCGAGCTGGCGCGGTCGCTTGATCACTTCAACGTGCCCGAGCAGGAGAAAGGGGAGGTTCTGGCCGCATTTGCGGGCCACAAGGGCGAGGTGACTGAGGGATACGGCGCGTAGCCACCGCGGACATCGGCTGGTGTTGAGCGGGCGCCAACTCCTAGTACGTCGCACTCAGCTGCACGAGCGGTGCGGATCGAGAACCGGGCAGCCTCTCCCCCGACCATCTCCGGGGCGGAGGCCCAGGGATGACGGCTGCCCGCGCGCAGCGGGCCAGACGCGCGGGCATCACTGCCCGGCCCTCCGTTCCAGGATCGCGACGGAAGGTGCTCCCGTGATTGGCCCAACTGCGCCAAACGCCGGGAGGCCGCTCGAGACGCATCGTCCGCACCGGATGATGCGCCACGCCTCCGCTTCCACCAGGCTGGCGGAGCAAGCCAAATGAAGCGCTATCTGATCACCATCGAAGGACCGGGCTGGCAAGACCTCGAGGAGATCGAGCTGCCCCGCATTCCGGCCGAGGACGACGTCATCGAGACGAAGGACGGCACGTGCCTCGTCCTTCGAGCCGAGCCCTCGCCCCCGAACGAGCAGTACGACGGCAGGATCGCCTGCCGCGTGCCGTAGCTACAGGCCG
>JBQCCT010000075.1:0-8726 GCA_051961955.1 Solirubrobacterales bacterium | reverse complement strand
GGTGTCGACGAGCGTCACGATGCCGAGGCCCTCGATGGCCGTGGCCGTGAGCGTCCCCGAAAGGGTGATCGTTGCCGTGCCGCTGACCCTCTTCCTGCCTGGCTACGCGATTGCTGCGGTCAGCTTCATGCCGCGGGAGTTGGCGCCGCCGAAGCTGTGGACGCTCAGTGTCGGCGTCAGCCTGATGGTCCTCGCCCTCGGGGCGCTGTTCCTCAACATCTTCCCCTTCGGGCTGACGACGCTGAGCTGGGCGGTGCTGTTGGTTCTCGTGATCGTCCCCTGCTGCCGGGCGGCGGCGCTGCGAAGGGGCCGACCGGGGCAGCGCCGCCAGCCGGCGCGGCGGGCCTGGCGCCCATCGCCGGTCGGCACCGGGTTGGTCGTGGTCGCGGTGGTGATCTCGATCGGTGCCCTCGTCCTCGCCCAGAAGCCGCTGCCGGCGGGTAACGCGGTTGGCTTCACCGCCCTCTGGATGCTGCCGGCGAACCCACAGGAAGGAGCCGTCGTGGTCGGCGTCCTCAGCAGCCAACAGGACCCGGCGGACTACACGCTGCAAATCGCTCAGAGCGGGCAGGGGGCGCCGCGGACCTACCGGCTCGCCCTCGGCCCGGGGGAAGAAAAGACCTTTGAAGTCCCGGTTCCCCGCAGGCCCGGGGGCAGGGCGCACGTCGTCGCCTCGCTCTACCTGGCGAGCCAGCCCCGTCACCTCTACCGCCGGGTCACGACCTGGTTGCCACGGCAGAAGACGTTCCCGCAGCAGCCGTGAAGGCCTCGCTCGCCGTCGACGTCGTCGTCACCAACCACAACTACGCGCGCTTCCTTGCGCAGGCGATCGAGAGCGCGCTGGCCCAGACCCACCCGGTGAACGTCGTCGTCGTCGACGATGGCTCCAGCGACGACTCGCGCGAGGTGCTGCGGCGCTACGGGGACCGGGTTGAGGTGCTGCTGCAGGAGCAGGGTGGGCAGGCCTCGGCGTTGAACGCGGGGCTCGAGCGCTGCCGCGGCGACGTGCTGCTGGTCCTCGATGCCGACGACGTGCTGCGGCCGCAGGCCGCCGAGCAAGTCGCCGCCGCGTTCGCCGCCCGGCCGGAGCTGTCGAAGGTCCAGTTCCCGATGGCGATCGTCGACGCGGAGGGAAGGCCGACCGGAGCGGTGAAGCCGGGGGGCCACCTGCGGGCGCCGGTCGGCGATCAGCGGCGGGCCGAGCTGACCCATCCGTTCGACCTGCCCTGGCTGCCAGGGGGCGGCACCGGCTTTCGCAGCGACGCTGTGCGTCGGATCCTGCCGATACCCATCGCCGACTACCCGCGCAGTGGCGCCGATTGGTACCTCGTCCACCTCACCGCGCTGCTGGGGGAAGCGGCGCTCCTGGACGAAGTCTGTGCGGAGTACCGGGTCCACGGCGGCAACGCCTATGAGCTCGAGCGCGACCGGATCGACCTCGACCACGTGCGCGAAGCGGTCCTCTTCGCTGGGGCGACGACGCGCTCGCTGGAAAGACTCGCCGCCGAGCTCGGGCTCGAGCACCGCCGCCCGATTCTCTCTTGTGCCGACCTCGCCAACCGGCTCGTCTCGGTCAAGCTGGACCCGGCCCGCCACCCGCTTCCGGGCGATCGCCCGCTGGCATTGCTGCGAGACGCGCTTCGCGCCACCCGCCGCCGCTTCGACGTCTCGTTTCCGATGAAGGCGATGCTCGTCGCCTGGTTCACGTTGGAGGCGCTTACTCCCCGGCGCCTCGCCCGGCCGCTGGCAGAGCTCTTCCTCTTTCCTGGCAGGCGCGCTTCCCTCAACCGCCTCTTGGGAAGATGGCAGCGCCACCGCGGCGTGTCCGGCGCCGGAAAAGACTGACCGATGCGAATCCTGATCGCCACCGACCACTACCCGCCTTTCATCGGCGGCGCCCACCGCCAGGCCCGGCTGCTCGCCTCGGGGATGGCCGAGCGAGGTCACGACGTTGCCGTCGCCACCACCTGGCACGGGGGGCTGCCGCCGCTCGACTGGGAAGAACACGTGACCGTGCACCGGCTGCGGCAGCTGCGTACGGCGGTGCGCTCGCTGATCCGCACCCCCGAGCAGCGCCACCAGCCGCCCTTCCCGGACCCGGTGACGATCGCCGGCCTGCGGCGGCTGATCCGCGGCTTCGAACCGGACGTGATCCATGCCTACGGCTGGCTTGCCTTCTCGGTGGCGGTGGCGCTCGGGCGGCGGCGGATCCCACTGCTGATCTCTGCTCGCGATTACGGCTACTTCTGCGCCAACCGCACTCTCCTGCGCAAAGGCGAGCCCTGCGCCGGGCCGGCGCCGCTGAAGTGCGCGACCTGCGCCAGCGAGTACTACGGCGGCGCCCCGAAGGGACTGGCCGCGACCGCCGGCGTCTACATGTGCCGGCCGCTGCTGGCGCGGAAGATGACCGGCCTGCACAGCGTCAGCACCTTCGTCCACGACGTCACCACCCGCTACCTCTTCGGACCCGGCGGGACGCCGCCAGATTTGGTTCAAGTGACGATCCCGAGCTTCCAGGACGTCGCCCCCGACGAGCCCGTTGACAGCTCCGACGGCGAAGTCGGCGCCTACCTGGCGCGGCTGCCGAGCGAGCCCTTCATCCTCTACGTCGGCGCTTTTCGCAAGGTGAAGGGGCTGGAGACGCTGTTCGGCGCCTACGAACGGCTCGAGTCACCGCCCCCCCTGGTTCTGATGGGAACCTACGAGCGCGATTCCCCGGACGGATTTCCGCCCGAGGCGGTGGTCCTCACCGACGTTCCCCACCCGGCGGTGATGGCGGCCTGGGACCGGGCGATGTTTGGGGTGATGCCGTCGCTGTGGCCGGAGCCGTTCGGGGCGACCGTGGCGGAGGCGATGAACCGCGGCAAGCCGGTGATCGGGACCACCCTCGGTGGCCACGTCGACATGATCGGCGACGACGCCGGGGTGCTGGTGCCGCAGGGCGACGTCGGCGCTTTGGAGGGGGCGATGCGGGATCTGATTGGCGACCCCGAGCGGCGCGACCGCTTCGGCAAGACGGCCAGCGAGCGCGCCCGCTCATTTGCGGCAGGCGCGGTGATCCCGCGCTTCGAGCAGGCCTACCGGGATGTGATCGCGGCAGGATGAGGGTCCTCCTCGTCGTCCCGGTGCCGCCGCAGGCGGAAGGGGCGGGGGCGATCCCCGTCCTCCTCCACACCGAGCTCGTCGGCCTGGCGCAGCGGCACCAGGTAACGCTGGTCACCGCGGTCGGCGACGAGCCGGGGGAAGCGGAGGCGGTCGCGCGGCTGGAGGGCGAAGTCGAGACGCACGCCGCGGACCGGCGGCGCCCGCCGCCGGGGGCGCGCCGCCGCCGCCGGCAGCTGCGGATGGCGGCGAGCTGGGCGCGCGGGCGCCGGCCCTGGCGCACGGTTTGGTTTGCCGACCCGGGAATCCAGCGGATCGTCGACCGGCTCGGCACCGAGCGCGAGTTCGATGTGGTCGCGGTCGAGGACAGCGCGATGTCGGTCTTCCGCTATCCACCGGGGGTGCCGACCGTCTTCACCCATCACGAGGTGCTGCGGCCGCGGCCGGTCGAGTGGCGCCCGGGGCCGCCGCGAGAGTGGCCGGGGTGGGCCTTCGGCGAGCTCGACTGGCGGCGCTGGGCCCGCTTCCAGCCCGCGGCCTGGCGCCGCTTCGACCGCGTCCAGGTGTTCAGCCGCCGCGACGCCGACGCGGTGACCGAGCTGGCTCCCGACGTGGCCCCGCGGCTGCGGGTCAACCCGTTCGGCCTCGTCCTGCCGCCGCGGGCGAACCAAACCCGGGAGATTGCAGGCACGATCCTCTTTGTCGGCAATTTCGCCCACCCGCCCAACCGCGACGCGGCTGTCTGGCTGGCGCGTGAGATCCTGCCGGCGGTACTGGCGCGCCGCCCCGAGGCGCGGCTGCGGATTGTCGGCAGCAACCCCTCGGCGGAGGTACGGGCGCTGGCCGGGCCGCAGGTGGAGCTGGTCGCCGACGCCCCGAGCGTGCTGCCGCACCTCGAGCAGGCGGCGGTGGTGATGGCGCCGGTGCGGACCGGTGGCGGCATGCGAATGAAGGTGCTGCAGGCGATGGCGGCGGGCAAGGCGGTGGTGACGACGAGCCGCGGTACCGAGGGCTTCACCGGCTTCGCCGAGGAGCCGCCGCTGGCGGTCGCCGACGACGAGACGGAGATCGCCACGGCGACGGCGGCGCTACTGGAGGACGATGCGCGGCGTTTGCAGTTGGGGGAGCGGGCGCGCGAGTTCGCCGAGCGCCACCACAGCCCCGAAGCCTGGGCCGAGCGGCTGACCGCCGTCTACGAGGAGGCGCGGGAGGGAGTGCGGCATGGCTGAGGGATTAGCCGTCAGTGTCCTGATCCCGACCCATCAGCGCCGTGAGGCGCTGCGGGCGGCGCTGGAGTCGCTGGCGCGTCAGAGCGCCGAGCCCGGTTCCTACCAGGTGGTCGTTGCGACCGACGCTTGTAGCGACGGGACGGCAGAGATGCTGGAGGCCTTCGACGCACCGTTTGAGTTGCGCCGCGTGGAGCCGGGCGCGCGCGGGCGCGCGGCCGCCGTCAACGCGGCGCTGGCGGTGGCGCGGGGCAAGGTCGCGAT
Source organism: Solirubrobacterales bacterium (assembly GCA_051961955.1). GTDB lineage: Bacteria > Actinomycetota > Thermoleophilia > Solirubrobacterales > 70-9 > VAYN01. The sequence continues at coordinate 4,134 of JBQCCT010000075.1, read as the reverse complement.
CGTCCTCGACGACGACATGCGGGTCGCTCCCGAGTTCGTCGAGCGCCATCGCGCCCACCACCCGCCCGGCTCGCGCCGCTGCGTGCTCGGCGCCGTCCCGGTCGAGCTGGGCGACGGTCACACCCTCGCCGCCCGCTACGTCAAGGGCAAGTTCGACCTCCACCTCTCGCGGCTCTCGGACCCCGCGCACCTGGCGCTGCCGCGCTCCTTCTACACCGGCAACGCCTCGCTGCGGACCGAGGTGCTGCGCGAGGTCGGCGGCTTCGACGAGTCGTTCGGGATCTATGGCAACGAGGACGTCGAGCTCTCGCTGCGGCTGCGCAAGGCGGGGGTCGAGCTCGGCTACGACCCGGAGGCGCTCGCCGTGCAGGAGTACGGCAAGGACCTCGGCGGCCTCCAGCGCGACACGCAGGAGAAAGGGCGGACGACGGTGCTGCTCGCCCGCAGCCACCCGGAGTTCTTCGGCGCCCTGCGGCTGGCCGACCCCGACGACGCCTCCCGTCCCTGGTTGGCGTTGCGGGCGGTGCTGCTCTGGACGACGCGACGGGCGCCGGCGACGGCGCGGGCGGTCTTCGCGCTCACCTCGCTGTTGGAGCGGGCCGGCCTCTGGCGCTCGCGGCTCTTCTACCGGCCGGTCCTCGACTACGCCTTCTGGGCAGGGGTGGACGCGGCGCTGCGCGAATCAAACGACGAGGGCGAGCTGTCGAAGCTCGCAGGTGAGCTCAGCCGTGGCCCGATCGACCTTCTTCTACACCGATAGCCGCGTTCTCGGCGGGGCCGAGAACGCGATGTTCATGCTGCTCGAATCGCTCGACCGCAGCGAGTGGCAGCCGACCCTGCTGCTCGACGATGCGCCCGGGACCGAGACTCTGGTCGAGCGCGCGGCGGCGCTGGGGGTGTCGGTGCGGCGGGTGGCGCCGCTGCCGCTGGGGCTGACCGGGGCACGGCGGGTGCCGGCGCTGGCGCGGCTGCTGCGGCGCGAACGGCCCGACGTCTTCCACGCCCACATGAGCTCGCCGGTCGCCTGCAAGTGGGCGCTCGCCGCGGCGGTGCTGGCGCGGGTGCCGGCGGTGCTGGGGACGGTGCAGGTGGGCGAGTACGAGCCGCCGGACCGCTCCGCTTATTGGCAGCTACGAGCGCTGGCGCGCGGGGTCGGTCGCTACCTCGCCGTCTCCCGTGCGATCGCCGCCGAACTGGGCGAGCGGCTCGACTGGCCGGCGGAGAAGATCGAGGTCCTCTACAACGCCGTCGACGCCGAGCGGGCGGCGGTGATGGCGCCGCCGGGCCTGCGCGAGGAGCTGGGTGGGGAGGGGGGTCGACCGCTGGTCCTGACCCCGGCTCGGCTGCATGCGCAGAAGGGCCACACGACCTTGCTCGAAGCCGCCGCCCAGGTGCCCAACGCGGTCTTCGTCCTCGCCGGCGACGGCCCCGAGCGCGAGCCGCTGGAAGCGCTGGCGCAGCGGCTCGGGATCGGCGACCGCATCCGCTTCCTCGGCCGCCGCGAGGAGGTGCCGCTGTTGCTCGCCGCCTGCTACCTCTGCGCCCGGCCCCCCCTCCCCGTGGGCTCCTCGCTGGCGGTGCTGGCGGCGTTGGGGGCCGCAATCCCTATCGTCAGCTCGGCGATCGGCGGCACCGACGAGCTGATCGAGGACGGCCACAGCGGTCTCTTGGTGCCGCCCGGGGACGCAGAGGCGCTGGCAGCGGCGCTGCAGCGGGCGCTGGATGAGCCGGCGCTGCGTGACGAGCTGGCAGCGCGGGCGCGCGAGCGAGTCGAGGACGGCCTGCGGCGCGAGCAGGTAGGGAGCCGGGTGATGAAGGTCTACCGGGAGCTGCTGGGGGAGGAGCCTGTTCCTCCTGCCGCTGTGACCGGCGTCGCCGAAGCGCTGCCCGAGTCCCGCCGCAACGCGGTCCTGCGGCGCAGCGACTGGCGCTTCCTCCTGCCGGAGGCAGAGCTCCTCGCCCACTGGCGGCTGCCGCGGCCCGGCGGCGTCCGGCGCGCGCGGCGGCGTTTCGAACCGGCCGGGTACGGCGATGTGCGGGTGTACTGGGCGGGGCCGTTGCCGCATCGCCTGCCGCAGTTCTGGCTGCCGGTCGAGTCGCCGGAGGCGGTCGACTACCTGCTGGCGACGCGGCGGGCGGGTTCGGTCGGAGGTGGGGTGCTTCGCTGGATGTGGCGCTTTGCCCGCAGGGCCGGCCTGCTGACGCCGCTTTACGTGGTCGGCAGGCGCTCGGACGGAGCGCAGGGCGGGGACGCGGAGCAGGTCGGCGATCTCCCGTTGCCTCCAGACGCATCGCTCCTGCTGCTGACCACCGGCCATCGCAGCATCAACAAGGCGGTCGGCCTCGCCTTCGAGCCGGGTGTGGAGAAGCCGACCCTGGCCGCGAAATTCGCCCGCGTCGCCGAGGCCGAGCCAGGGCTGGAGCGCGAGGCGTCCGCCCTGCGCCGGCTGGGTGGGGAGCGGCCGGATCTCCAAGGCGTGCCGAACCTCCGCGGTACGGGACGCCGCACCGGCCGGCTCGTCGTCGTCCAAGACGCGGTCGAGGGCCGCTCGCTGCTCGACGTTCTCTCCCCGGACAACTTCGAAGAGCTGGCGGCGCGCGTGAGCCGCGTCCTCCTCGAGCTTGCGCACGGCGAGCGGCGCGTCATCGAGCCGGCGATAAGGCCCCCTATAGGGGCAAAAGTGCCGGCTCGCGGTCCGGATCGGCGCCGCTTGGTGGAGGAGGCGCTTGCGGAATTCGAGCGCCAGTTCGGGCCAGTTGTCGCGCCGCCGCTCGTGGCCGACGCTCGCGCCCTCCTCGACGGTCTCGGCGATTTGCCGCCCGCGTGCGAGCACCGGGACTGCTCGCCCTGGAACGTCCTCATCACCCCGGCCGGTGATCCTGTCCTCCTCGATTGGGAGTCGGCCGAGCCCGACGGTCTGCCGGGGATGGACCTCGTCTATTTCCTCGCCAACTGCGCCTTCGTCCTCGACGGCGCGATCGAGAGCGGACGCACCCGCGAGTCGTACGCCCGCCTCCTCGATCCCACCACCCCCTACGGCCGCATCGCCGCCAAGGCGATCGCCGACTACAGCGCGGTCCTCGAAATCGACGCAGACAACTTCCATCGCCTCCGCCTCCTCTGCTGGCTGATCCATAGCCGCAGCGACTACCGCCACCTCCAGCTCGAGTCGTCGGGGTCACCACGGCCTGAGGACCTGCGCAGGGGGATGTTCCTCGGCCTGGTCGAAGAGGAGCTGCGATGAACCTGCGGGCGATCCTCGAGGAGCGGCTGGCGCTGATGGCGCCGGCGCGGCGGCTGCGGCTGGCATTGGCGGAGGGCGAGGTGGCGCGGCGGTACGGCGACAGCCGGCTGCGCATTCTCGACGCCGGCTGCGGCGACGGCCTGCTCTCGCTGGCTATGGCCAAGCATCACCCGCGCTGGGCGCTGGTCGGTGTCGATCTGCGCGAGGACATGCTGGAGGGAGCGCGCAAGCGCGCCGCCGCTCGCGGGCTGCCGAACGCGCGCTTCGTCGCCGGCAACCTGGAACAGCCGCTGCCCGAGCGGGACCGCGACGCGATCCTCGCGGTCGAGTGTCTGAGCGAGATTCCCGACGACCGCCAGGCGCTGCGGATGATGCGCGACGCGCTCGCGCCCGGGGGGCTGATCGTCGTCCAGGTGCCGGAGCGCGACTGGAAGCCGGTCCTGCCCGGCAGCTCCGGGACTTGGCGCGAGCAGGTGCGCCAGGGCTACACGGCGGCGGAGCTGGAGGCGGCCCTGACCGAGGCCGGCTTCACGGAGGTCGAAGTGCGACCGACCTACCGCAGCCTCGCCGCCGTCGCCCAGGAGATCCGCGACCGGATCAAGGACCGCGGCCTTCTCGTCCGTCTACTTGCCTTCCCCTTCCTCGCCGCCGCCGTCCGCCTCGAGCGCCGGGGTCTCACCTGGGGCCGGCCGAACGCCCTGCTCGCCACCGGCAGGCGCCAAATCGGCTGAGGCGGATGGGCTCAACTGGCTGGCGAGTTGACTTAATGCGCTGCGCACATCCTGCGCTTCCTCCTTCTTTCCGCAATCCTCTAGGTGCTCCGAGAGGGCTTGGAGGGAGGCCAAAAAAGGAATCCCATAGATGGCGGGATAGGTTTCGGCCAAGTTCC
>JBQCCT010000074.1:0-4608 GCA_051961955.1 Solirubrobacterales bacterium | reverse complement strand
GGGCTTCGCCCGCGCGAGAACGAGACTGCATATCGCCGAACATTCCTCCGAGGGACACCGGCACCCTCCCACCAGCGAGCTCCGTAGTACGTGCTCGCGGGTCCTCGGGAGATGGCAGCCTGATCTGTTCCGTCAGGAATCAGCGCCTCTCGCGGCGGTGGCGCCAAATCGGCGACAGGACCCGCCGCGCCAGGTGCTATTCAAGTAATCCATGCTGCGCGAGCTACGGATCGAGAACCTCCTCCTGATCGAACGGGCGGAGTTGAGGTTGGGGGAGGGGTTGAACGCGATCACCGGTGAGACCGGAGCGGGGAAGACGGTGCTCGCCCACTCGCTGGACCTGCTGATGGGCGGGAAGGCAAAGGCGCAGATCGTCCGGCCGGGCGCTCCGGAGGCCTGGGTCGAGGGAGTCTTCGATTTGCCGGAGGGGCTGCTGGACGAACCGGAGCTCGCCGAGTTGGCCGAACGGCTACCGGAGGGCGCTGAGGAGGTCGTGCTCGGGCGTCGAGTCTCGGCCGGTGGCCGCACCAGCGCCTTTGTCGCCGGCCGCGCTGCCACCGCCGCCGACCTGAAGTTGCTCGGCGGGCGCCTGCTCGCCTTCTTTGGCCAGCACGAGCATCGGCGGCTGACGATCTCCTCGGCCCAACTGGAGATCCTCGACGGCTTTGCCGGGGCCGAGCACCTGGATCTGCGGCGGCAGTACCGCGAGGCGCACCGGGAGTACGGCCGCCTCGCCGCCGAGCTGGCCGAGTTGCGGGAGCGCGAGGGTTCGCGGGAGCGCGACCTCGACCTCTACCGCTACGAGCTCTCGGAGATCGAGGCAGTGGCGCCGGCGTCCGAGGAGCAGGCCGAGATGGCCTCCGAGCGCGAGCGGCTACGCCACGCCGAGGGGTTGCGGGAAGCCGCTGCCACCGCTCACACCGGACTGCTTGGCGCCGATGAGGACGGTGGCGGCGCCGCTGCGGCGCTTGCTCTGGCCGAGGCTTCGTTGCAGGGCGCCGCCGATCTCGATCCCGCTCTCGACCGGATCAGTGGGCGGGTGAGCGCGCTGGCGCTGGAGTTGGGCGACGTCGCTGCCGAGCTGCGCGACTACGCTGAGGGGATCGAAGCCGACCCGGCGGCGCTAATGGCGATCGAGGAGCGGCTGGAAGCGATCGATCGGCTGGAGCGCAAGCATGGCGGCAGCGTCGAGTCTGTGCTGGCGCACGCTGAGCGCTGCCGCGAGGAGATCGCGCAGCTGGAGGGTGCCGAGACCCGCAGCGCCGAGGTCGAGGCGGCGCTGGTGGAGGCTGAAGCGCGCCGGGCCGATCTGGGCTCGCGGCTGAGCGCCGGCCGCGAAGCCGCAGCCGGGCCGCTGCAGGAGCGTGTCGCAGTCGAGTTCGAGCAGCTGGCGATGGCCGGCGCCTCGCTGCGGGTGGTGCTGGCGCCGCACCCGGACGGCTACGGCGCCTCGGGCCGGGAGACGGTTGAGTTACGGGTCGCTCCCAACCCCGGGATCGAGCCGGCGCCGTTGCGCGATGCCGCCTCCGGCGGCGAGCTCTCGCGGGTGATGCTGGCGCTGAGCGGCCTCGGCCAGGCGGCGAGCGCGGGGACGTTGGTCTTCGACGAGATCGACGCCGGTATCGGCGGCAACACCGCCCGCGTCGTTGGCGAGCGGCTAGGGGCGCTGGGGGAGGGCCGGCAGGTCCTCTGTATCACCCACCTCCCCCAGGTTGCCTCCCTCGCCACCGTCCATTTCCGCCTCGAAAAGAACGTCGCAGGTGAACAAGCCAGAGCCACGGTTGAACACCTCGAAGGCGATGCGGTCGTCGCCGAGATCCGCCGCATGCTCGGCGGCGAGAGCAGCGACCAGGCAGCAACGGAACACGCGCGCCAACTCCTAAAGGCCGCCTAACCAAGCTAATCTGAGGCGGTGGCTACCGCCAGCCGTCGTCGCCTGCCTGCCCTGCTCGGACGTAGGAGTGGCACGCGGGAGGAAGTGCCGATCGAAGGGACGGCGCGACTGGGGGAGAGGACGAAGCACCTGGTCAAGCGGCTGCGTCCGGGTGACATCGCCGTCATCGATCACGTCGACATCGACCGTATCGCCGCGGAGGAGCTGATCGAAGCCGGGGTCGTAGCAGTACTGAACGCGGCGCCGTCTTCGCAGGGGCGTTACCCAAATGCCGGGCCGCTGATGCTGGCTCGGGCGGGCATCTGCCTGATCGACGCGCCGGCCGCCGGCCTTTTCGACCGGCTCAAAGACGGTGACCGGGTGCGGATCGCCGGCGACACGGTTTTCCGCGGCGCCGAGGAGATCGCCCGCGGCCGCGTCCTCGGCATCGCCGATCTTGAGCGAGAGATGCAGGAACATCGTGAGCGGATTGACGAGGCACTGGCCGAATTTGCCGAGAACACGGTCGCCCACGTGCGCGAAGAGACCGACCTGCTGACCGGTAACGTCGCCTTCCCGTCAACCCAGGCCAGCTTCCGCGACCGCCACGTCTTGATCGTCGTCCGCGGTGACCGCCACCGCCGCGACCTGAAAGCGCTACGCGCCTATATCCGCGATGTGCGGCCTCTGATCGTCGCCGTCGACGGCGGCGCCGACGGGGTGCTGGAAGCGGGGATGAAGCCCGACGTGATCCTCGGCGACATGGACTCGGCCAGCGACGCAGCGCTGTGCTGCGGGGCCGAGCTGATCGTCCATGCCTACCCGGATGGGCGGGCGCCGGGGCGGGAGCGCCTGTTTGCAGCCGGCCTCGACCACCAGGTCGTCCCCGCCGCCGGCACGAGCGAGGACGTGGCGATGCTGATGGCGCACGAGAAGGGGGCGACGCTGATCGTCAGCGTCGGCGCCCACTTCAACCTGGTCGAGTTCCTCGACCGCAAGCGCGGCGGCATGTCGTCCACGTTCTTGACGCGGCTGAAGATCGGTGAGCGGCTGGTCGACGCCAAGGGCGTGAGCCGCCTTTACAACCCGAGCTCGACGCTGGCGCCGCTCGCGTTCTTCGTCGTCGCCTTCCTGATTCTGGTGACGATCCTGATCATCACCTCGCCCGCCCTCAATGACGTTTTCGAACTGTTCTGGCTGAAGATCCGCATCTGGCTCGGGATCTAGATGGGCCGTCTCCCGGGCGGCTAGCCTTCGGCTCTCGATGGGGTACTCCGCGCGCTACCACGCCACCTCGCTGATCGCGGTCTTTCTCGCGCTTGCTGTCGGCATCCTGATCGGCGCCGAGTTCGGTGGCGACACGCTCACCAACACCCGCAGGGACCTCGAGCACAGCCTCGTCGGAAACCTTCAGGACGCCCGCTCGCGCGCCGATGAACTGAGCGCGCAGCTCAACCGCTCCAACGAATTCGGCGAACGCGTTTACCCGGTGCTGACGCGGAAACGGCTGGAGGGAAGGAGAATCGGGATCGTCGCTCTCGGGGGGCTGCCGGGAGATATCACTAGCGATGTCGAGGGCGCGCTGGCGCCGACTGGGGCGCGGATCGTCGGCGTCGGGGTGGTGCGCGAGCCAGTCGACGTGGCCGGGCTCGCCGGCGACCTTGCGAAGACGCGCTTCGCGGACCTGCGGCGCAATCCCGACGCTCTCAGCGAACTCGGGACCGGGCTCGGGCGCCAGATGGTGCTCGGCGGCGCTCTGCCGGAAGTCGTTCGCAGCCAGCTCTTCTCTCGCGCCAGCGGGACGTTTGGCGCTCTTGACGGGGTAATCGTCGTCCGCAACCAGCCGCCTGATATGGGCCCGGTGCAGCAGGCGAAAGCAAACCAGCTCGAGGCAGCGCTGATGGGCGGGATGACCGCCACCCGAACCCCTGTGGCGGGGGTCGAGACGACCACCACCGAACCCTCCTCGGTGTCCTTCTTTCAGGGCAACGACCTCTCTAGCGTCGACGACGTCGACCTCACTGCCGGCCAGCTGGCGATGGTCTTTGCGATGCTCGGCGCCGAGGGCAGCTTCGGTGTCAAGGGCAGTGCCGATCGCCTGCTGCCGGATCTGCTGACCGAAGGTCGCTGAGGGGCGCTGGGATGTACTGGGTCGACTTTCCGCTGGCGATTGCGATCTCGCTGTTCCTCGTCCCGGCTGGGGCGCGAGGCCTGCGCGACGCCGGCTTGGTGCGGGAGAACTACCGTGGCGCCCTGCTCGCCTTCCCGCTGGGAGCGGTGCTGGCGACGGCGGCGCTGGTGACGCTGGCGCCGCTCGCCTTCCTCAACGACCGCGCCGAGCTCGACCTGCTGAAGCCGGAACTGCGGCAGTGGCTGCCGTACCTGCTGGGGATGGCCTTCCTCGGCTTTCTCGACGACGCGCTCGGCCGGGGCGAGGCGGCGGCGACTCCGCGCGGCTGGCGCGGGCACTGGGCGGCGCTGCGGGCGGGCTCGCTCTCGACCGGGGCGATCAAGGCGGTTGGGGCGCTGGCGCTGGCCGCCTACGTGGTCTCTGGGCGCGGGCTCGAATCCTGGCGCTACATCGCTGACGTGGCGCTACTGATCCTCACTACCAACCTGGGCAACCTGCTCGACCTGCGCCCCGGACGGGCGGAGAAGGGGCTGGCACTGCTGGGGGCCGGCCTCTGCCTCGGCGCCTGGACCTTTGAGCCGCTGGAACTGCTGGGGATCTTCGC
>JBQCCT010000073.1:0-17228 GCA_051961955.1 Solirubrobacterales bacterium | reverse complement strand
CCCTCCTTGCGCAGGCCCGGCGCCCGCACTCCCCAGAGGCAGGCGGCGCTGACCGCGAAGGTCGCGGCGTCACCGGCGATCGCCGTCCCCGGCGACCCCAGCGCCAGCAGCACACCAGCGAGCGCCGGGCCGGCGACCTTGCCCGTCCAGCGCGAGAAGCTGAGCAGGGCGTTGGCCTCCTGCAGGCGCCGGCCGGGGACGATCTCCGGCACGATCGCGTTCGAGGCCGGGTTGAAGAGGGCGGTGGCGGCGCCGTCGATCGCGTAGAGCAACGCCAGCTCCCAGATCTGCGCCACCCCCGCCAGCAGCAGCGCCGCGATCAGGCCCATCGAGACGGTGCGGGTCGCGTCGGCCCCGAGCATCGCCCGCCGCGGTGAGATCCGGTCGGCGAAGACGCCGCCGGCCAGCACGAGCGCCGTCAGCACCAGGCTGTTTACGGCGAGGACGATGCCGAGGTCGGTTGGCGAGCCGGTCAGGTCCAGCACCGCGAAGGCGAGCGCCACCGGGGTGATCCCGTCGCCGATTAGCGAGGCGGTGCGGCCGAGGAAGAGCCGCCGGTAGGCCGGTTCCTTCAGCACCCCCAGTCGTCGCGACACAGACACTCGCGCCAGCATAAGGCGGGTTTGCTGGTACTCCGGGGCAGGGTAGCTCGCCCTCACGAGCACTATGGGGACCTCGTCCAAAACCGAGAGCGACGCCGCCCGCCGTGAACACAAGTTCGGCTCTTCGACGCCACTGACGATCGGGGTCGAGGAGGAGCTGCTGCTGGTCGACGCGGACTGCGGTTTGGTCGCCGGGGGGGAGCGGGTGCTGGAGGAGATCAACCCGGACTACGGCAGGAGCGTCTCCACCGAGATCTTCGCCACCCAGATCGAGGTGAAGACGGGGGTCTGTCTCGACGCCACGCAGGCCGCGCGGCAGCTGGCGGGGGTGCGGCGCGCGGTCGCCGATGCCGGCGCGCGCCTGATGGGCGCCGGTCTCTATCCGGCCGACAGCGGCGAGCCGGCGCTGGTCGAGAAGGTGCGCTACGAGAACGTCAAGAGAGACCTCGCCAGCCTGCTGGCGACGCCGCCCTGCGGGTTGCACGTGCACGTCGGCGTCCCAGATCCCGAAACCGCCGTCGCTGTGGCCAACGCGTTGCGCCACCACCTGCCGCTGCTGGCGGCGCTGACCGCCAATTCGCCCTTCCGCGACGGCAAGGACACCGGCCTCGCCAGCGCCCGGGCCGCCGCTGTCCGTACGTATCCGCGCTTTGAGCTGCCGCGTGCCTTCCGCAATTACGAGGACTTTCTCCGCGTCGCCGATCAGCTGATCGCCGCCGCTGGCGTCAGCGACTACACCTACATCTGGTGGGACGTGCGCCCGCACCCCAAGCTCGGCACGGTGGAGGTGCGGGGGATGGACGTGCAGGCGCGCCCCGAGGCCAACGCCGCGATCGCCGCCCTGATTCAGGCGCTGGCGGCGAAGGAGATCGACCGCCCTGGCGCCCCCGGCCTCACCCGCGAGGCGATCGAGGAGTCCTACTTCCAGGCCGAGCGCTACGGGCTGGAGGCGCGGCTGATGGTCGATGACCGCACCGCCGCCCCGGCGCGGGAGGTCGCTCGCGGCACCCTCGCCGAGGCTCGTCCCTACGCGCGCGACCTTGGCGGCGAGGGCGCGCTGGAGGAGATCGAGCGCATTCTCATCGATGGCAACGGCGCCGACCGCCAGCGCCAGGTCCACGCCGAGGGCGGGATGGAGGCCCTGCTCCGGGATCTGGCGCAGCGAACTGGGATGTAGACGCGGCGAACTGGGATGTAGAAAGCGGCCGGTACGGACCGAGCGTTGCCGAAGGCGCCCAATCCGCACCGGCCATATCTGGAAACCGGGCGCCCGAACCCCTGGTGCCGGGCGCCCGCGAACAGACTAACGAGATCTAGCCGCTTTGCACAACTTTTTCCGTCACGGTCTCCAGATCGGCCAAGGGGAACCCGGAACGACCGCTAGTGGATCTCCGCCGCTTCCGTCGCGGGGATCAGCTCGGCGCCGGGATCTTCAGTCGCTTGCGGGCTGCGACGACCGCGGCGACGGAGGCGCGACAGGCTTTGGCGATCTCACCGTTGCCGTGGTTAGGCCGGCGCCGCACCTCGAACTCGACCAGAGCCGCGCGCCGCAGCTTGGCCCGGTCTTCGAGCCCACACTCCTTCGGCGCCTTCTTCAGCGCCGCCTGCGCCGCCCGCTCGCGCCGGCAGAGGAGGCAGAAGGTGCCTTCCTTCGAGCGCGCCCAGCTCTCGGGCAGCTCGACCTTCTCACCGCCGAGGCGGCTGACCGACACCCCGCATTCATCGCAGGTCCATTTCTTCGCAGTAGTGGTGCTCATTGAAAGACGGTCGGCGCGGAATCGATGCTGCCGAACCTTCACCTACGGTAGCAGGGCGGGCCTGCGACCAACTGATTTTGCCGAGACCGCAAAAACCCTCGATATACGGGGTCTTTTGCGGTCTCGCGGCTGCGGCGACAGGCCCACCCCGGTTTTCCGGCTTCCCCTGCCTCCTACACTTGGTGCATGCCCGCTGAGGGAACCCACGAGCCCACCTACACGCTCTACCGCCGCGGCCTCGAGTTGCTCGAGGACGGTGACTTCGAGCACGCGACCGCGCCCCTGGCCGAGGCTGCCCGCCGCGCCCCGGAGAAGAGCTCGGTCCGCGAGGCTCTCGGCCGCGCCTACTTCCGCAGCGGTCGCTTCGCCCCCGCCGCGGCCGAGTTCGAGGCCGTGGTCGAGTCCCACCCGGTCAACGACTTCGCCCACTTCTGCCTCGGCCGCGCCCTCAGCAAGACCGGCCAAAAGCGCCGCGCCCGCCACCACCTGGCCCTCGCCTGCAACCTCCGCCCCGACCGCCGCGACTACCGCTACTACCGCCGCCTGCTCGAGGCCGAGGCGTAGCGCCTCAGCGGAGCCTCAGAGGCCGCGGACCAGCTTGCCGACGGTTTCCTGGGAGAAGTAGGGGCCGTAGGTGTGGGAGCGGTTGCCGAGGTGGAGGTAGGAGGTGAGGCCGTCGATTTCGGTGCCCTCGTCGATCAGCCAGCCGCCGCCGCTGGCGCCGGGGGCCCAGTGGCAGCGGACGCTCATGGTGGGTGGTCCGGCGAGGGGGAAGGTGAGGCTGTCGTCGCCGGCGTAAGAGGAGTCGCAGCCCTGCATCCGCTGCACGTTGCCGGGATAGCCGAAGGTCTGGAATCGCTGGCGGCGGCTGCGGTCGAGGGCGATCGTGGCGCCGCCGCCGACCGCGTCGGCGACGTTCAGCCCACGCTTGTTCGGCTGGGTGAGGAAGGCGCCGAGGTCGAAGTCCGGGTTGCCGCCCTTACTCCACTGCCGCGGCGCGAAGATCTTGCTGCGCTTGGCGACGAAGCGGCCGAAGGGTGCGCGGCCGCCGTTATAGGCGGGGACGAACTCGAGGTACTGAGACCAGACCGTGTGCCCATTCAAGTGGCCGCTGTTGACGCAGTGGCCGGCGGTCAGCACCAGCTGCCGGGTGGGGCTGTTGATCGCCGTCCCCGAGCAGTAGCCGCGCAGCTTCCCCTGCTTGACGAAGATGCGCCCGTTGACCGAGTTGGGTGGCGCTTCCGGCGCTTCGACGGCGAGGAAGCTGGCGCCGGCGACGGGGGCGGGCCGGCCGAGACGGAGGCTCGCCTGGCCACTGCCGTCGAGAACGAGGTCCAGCGGCCGTGCGCTGCGCATCCGCGCCGGCGTCCAGTAGCGCAGTACGCGGCTGGCTGCGGCTGATTCGGCGGCCGGAGTGGGGGAGTCGACGGGTGGGTGGCTGTAGGCGGTAGCGCCGGCGCCTTCGGTCAGGGCCAGGACCACGAGGATGATGACGGCGATAGCCAGCGCGATCGTGTCGACAAGAGTCGGGCCCTCGAAGATGGAGTCACGGCTGCGGTAGCGGTGCACGGACGCCCCGAGCATAAAGCGGAAGGCCCATCGCGTGGTTCCCTTGTCGTCCCTGACACGACAGAGGAACCACGCGATTGCGCTGGGTGGCGAATCCGTTTGTGGGGGCTAGTGGATCAGGGGGATGACGCAGCGGAATCTCCTGGTGGCGGTAGAGAGAGCAGATTTGACTTCGCCCGCAGAAGACACGGTTGCCACTCCATAGAGGTTTTCGCCGCTCATGACCGGGATATCCCCGCTCCACTCGTCCCCCGTTGCCAGGATGATCCCGGGTTCCTGCGAGAAGGCGGCTAGGGACAGGGCGTCGGGCAGCTCGCCGCCCTGCGCGGCGCAGGACGCTGCCGCGGCGGGGGCGTTGAGCGCCGTTTGGCTGGGGCTCACCTGCCAGCAGGCGCCGGCGAAGGTGCGAGTGCCGCTGCCGCTGCCGCAGCCGGCGATGTAGCCGTTGACCCTTTTCGCGTTTTCGGCCTCGACCGCGATCTGCGCCGTCACCGCGTCCCGGGCCGATTGCGCGGTTTCGGCCTGCGCCGCCGAGGGCACCTGCCCCAGCGTCGAGACGTCGATCTGCACGCCGGTGATCGACCCCGGCGCCAGCTGGCTCCCCTCGATCGCCCCCGGCTTCAGCCGGTTTCCCGGCACCGAGGCCAGCGCCAGCCGATTCCCCGGCAGCGACTTCACCTTCAGCGCATGCCCGTTGATCTTGCCCGCGGCGTACACCGTCCCGCCGAGCGCGGCAACCAACGCCACCACGGCGACCACCAGCGCCGGCCCCTGCCGGCGGAGTCCCTGACTCATCGAATTCTCCCTTGTTCGAGTGAAACGGACGAGGCCCCGCCACACCGGACGGGGCTTTTGAAGTGGCGGCACCCTAGCCGCGAAAAGATGCCCTTGGACGGATGTCTACAGCGGAGCTCGTCAAAGATTTGATGCGAATACGCACGCCGAAATAGAGGAAAAGAGCAGACTGGTCACACTGTCCTTCGGCGCCGACCTCACCAGCTTCCGGCTCAAGTGAGCCCCCTTCGCGGTCGCCTGGCGGGCCGGGCGACTTGCTTGGTGCTTGACCGTCGCCGTCGAGGCGGTCGGGGTGGCCGGTCTTCTCTGGGGAGAGCCGTTGTGGCAATTAGCGCTTTCAGCATTGCTGCCGGCATCTGCTCACTCCTTCCTCGCGCGCCCATCTCTGGCGGGGAGGCGATGGTCTCAAGACGATCCAACCCTAATAAGCGACTGCCTGGCGGGTACTCCGAAGTGCGATAGCCTGTCGGCACTTCGTTGCTGCTGAGCTCCAGGGGCTCGGCAGCTGGCAAGGCGAAGGTCGATCGAGGGTGAGGGCGGGGCCTAAAGGCTCCAGCCCTCGCCCTCGGCTCGCTCTTCCTCTTCCGCCAGTCGCGCCAGGCCGAGCATTACTGACTCGTCGTGGGACTGGCTGAGCCGATCGAGGCGCTCGGCGATGGCGGCAAGCTCCTCGTCTTCCTCGAGTAGCTCGTGAATGCGAGCCTGGCGTTCCTCGCCTTCGAGCTCAGAGCCGATGCGCTCCTCGAGCCCGCGGTGGAGCCGGTCAAGCAGGTGAATTTCCTCCTGCACGATGGCCTTGGTCGGCTGATCCGCCAGGCGGTAGACCGGTTCGCCCTGCTCCTGTGGCCCTGCCATCAACTGGCTCCACAGTTCCTGTTCCTCGAATTCACGCTCCGCGTCGCTTAGCGGGTTGACCAACATTGATTTCCCTCCCATCTGGCTATGCCCGGAAAACCAAGCGTACCCGAGCAATCAAGCATATCCAAGCGTTAGGGGTGACTTCCTTCACGCGCCCTCCTGCCCCAGGTCTCGGCAAAGGAACCACGACTCGGCTTCGGCGGGATAGACTCGCCTCGTACATATCGGTCGGTGGTCAAGGGAAGTCCGGTGCAAGTCCGGCGTGGTCCCGCCACTGTGACCGGGTGGAGGAGCTCGCAGGCGCCGCCGGCGTCAGCCACTGGGGACGACACCGAGTCCCTGGGAAGGTGCGAGGTCCCTGATCCCGGAAGCCAGGAGACCTGTCCCCGGCCTAGCCAAGACAACCCTCGAGGAAAGGGTGGCGTAAATGCCAAGAATCACCCCAGTCCGGCCAGCGGCCGCGTGCCTGCTGGCTCTTCTCATGACCCTCGCCTTTGCTGCGGGCGCATCCGGCGCCGGCTTCAAGGCGAACCTGCGCGTGGTCGGCGCCGGTGGCAAGGTGCTCGCCGAACAGGACGTCGCGACCGCCGACACCTCGGTCAAGACCAGCCCGAAGGCAACCTGCTTCGGCGCCGGCACCGGTGGCAGCGGCAAATCGGTGACGATCAAAGGCAATACCGCGATGGGGCTGCTCGCCCGTGGCTCGAAGCTGCTTTCGTCGCTGCAGCCGCTGTCGATCAGCGACCACTTCGACTTCGGTCTCGCGCTGTGCGGGGTCGGCTCGAGTGTGGCCAAGGGCAAGTCGTCCTGGTACCTGAAGATCAACCACAAGTCGCTGGAAGTCAGCGGCGACGCGGCAATCATCCACCCCGGCGACGAAGTGCTGTGGGACTTGGCGCCGTCCTTCCCGTACCCGGACGAGCTGGTGCTGAGCGCACCGAACTCGGTCAAGGCCGGGGTGCCGTTCACGGTGCGCGTCCTCGCGTACAACGAAAAGGGAAAGAGCAAGCCGGCGGCAGGGGTCAAGGTGACGGGCGCGAGCGCGCCCACCAGCGGCGACGGCCGCACCACGGTGACGCTGATGAAACCGGCGAAGCTGATCGCGCGGGCGAGCGGGGAGATCCCCTCGGCGCGCGAACCGGTCTGCGTCGGAGGCAAGTGCCCCAAGTGAGGCGCTCGGCCAAATGACGGGACGCCGCGGCATGGCGGTCGCGATCGCGCTGCTCCTGGCGGCGCTCGCGGCCGCCGGCTGCGGGCTCGGGCCCGGCGCCGGCGTCGGCTCCGTGTCCCTGACGGTGACGCGCGAATACGGCGCGGTGCCGGTGCTGGAACGCTCGCTCGGGGCGAAGGAATCCGACACGGTGATGCGGCTGCTGGAAGGCGAGGCCGACATCGCGACGCGCTACGGCGGCGGCTACGTGCGGTCGATCGACGGCGTCGCCGAAGCCGAACGCGGCGGCGATCCCTACGACTGGTTCTTCTACGTCGACGGGGTGGAGTCGCCAGTCGGCGCCGCGGAGGTCGACGTGCACGGCGGCGAGCGGATCTGGTGGGACTACCGCAACTGGGCCGCCACCAACCACGTCCCCGCGGTGGTCGGCAGCTGGCCCGCCCCGTTCGTCCAGGGCGTCGCCGGGAAGCGATACCCGGTCGTGGTCGAATGCGCCACCGCATCGCGTGGTTCCTTACGCACCCATATCGTGCGAAAGGAACCACAAGTTGGGGAGGCGTGTGATGCGACGCGGGCGGCGCTCGAACGCGAAGGCGTGAAGCTCGCCTCCGGCTCGCCACACGGCGCGATCCGGGTGCTGGTCGGGACCTGGGATCGGCTGCGGTTCGACCCGGCGGCACAGTTGATCGAGGCCGGCCCCGCCGAAAGCGGCGTCTACGCGAATTTCAGCGGCGTTCGTCCTTCTTCGCCCAGAAACGCCGGCTATGAACTTGTGGCGCTGGATCAGGACGGGGGCGAAGCCGAAAGCCTTGGTCCCGACGCCGGCCTTGTCGCAGCGACGAGCCGTTACGGCGGGCCACCCGTCTGGCTGGTGACCGGCGGGACGGAAGAGGCCGTGCGCGCCGCCGCCTCAGCCCTCGACGCGCGGCACCTGCGCGACCATTACGCGGTGGCGATCGAAGGCGGTCATGTGACCCCATTGCCGGTAGGAGCGCGATGAAATCCCCCTTCGCCTACGTGCCGCGTCGCGGGCCGCTGCAGGCCGCCTCGCCGGGCGCCGCTGTTGCTTACCTCGGCGCGCTCGTCGCCGTCGCCTTCGTCTACTCGAACCCGCTGGTGCTGCTGGCGGCCGCCGCGGCGGCGACGCTCGCCGGTGTGGTGGCCGGCGCCCGCGGTGCCGTGCGGGCGGGCTGGCGGATGGGCCTTTCGCTGCTCCTCCTGATCGTCGTCATCAATGCCCTCCTCGTCCACCGCGGTGAGACGGTACTGGCGCGCCTCGGCGACTGGCCGCTGTTCGGCCAGATGGACGTCACCGCCGAGGCGATCGTCGAAGGCCTCTCCCTCGGTCTGCGGGCGCTGGTGGCGATGATCGCCTTCGCCGTTTACTCGGCTTGCGTCGATCCCGACCGGGTGCTGCGGGCGCTGCGGCCGTTGGCTGGGCGCTCGGCGCTGACGGCGACGCTGGTATCGCGCCTGGTCCCGGTCACCGCCGCCGACGCGGGCCGCCTCCGCGACGCCGCCCAGCTGCGCGGCCCCGCCGCCGCCGAGGTCGGCAAGGCGCCGCTGGCGCGCCGCCTCCTCGCCGGTTCCCTCGACCGCGCCGTCGACGTTGCCGCCACCCTCGAGCTGCGCGGCTACAACCTCGACGCCCCCCGCACCCGCAACCGCCGCCACCCATCCCGCCACGACCGCCGTTTCTGCCTTGTCGCCGCCGTAGTCGCCGCCGCCGCAATCGCCGGCCTAGCCCTGGGCGCGAACGGGTTCCACGCCTACCCCGCGATCGCCATCGCCACCGGCCCCGCGACCATCACCCTCTGCGCCCTGATCGCCCTCAGCGGCCTAGCGCCGATGCAACGTAAGCCCAAACGCCGCCCATCCGGTGCCGATGGGCCTAAAACCCCCCTATATGTCGGGAACTCGGCCCGTCGGCGGGGAGCGGGGGAGGTGGCTCGTGTCTGAGCTGGCGATCAGGCGGGGGGCGGCGCCGGCGCTCGCCGTCGAGGGGCTGAGTTACGCCTATCCGCGGGCGTCCGGGCGGGCGCTGGAGGACGTATCGCTGGAGGTGGCGCCGGGGGAGTTCGTGCTCCTCGCGGGTCGCTCGGCCTCGGGCAAGTCGACGCTGCTGAAAGCCGCCTGCGGCCTCGTGCCGCACTTCCACGGTGGCGAGATCGAGGGGGAGGTCCGGGTCGCCGACCTCGACGCGATCGCCACCGGCCCGGGTGAGCTCGCCGCCGCCATCGGCTACCTCGCCCAGGACCCGGAGACGCAGGTCGTCTCGACCACGGTCGCCGCCGAGATCGAGTTGCCGCTGGAGATGCGCGGCGATGTCCTTGTCGCCCGCGCCCGCGCCGTCGAGGAGGTGGCCCTGGCCCTGGCGATCCCGCACCTGCTCGACCGCGCCGTCGACACCCTCTCTGGCGGCGAGTTGCAGCGGGTGGCGCTGGCGGCAGCTCTCGTGACCCGACCGCGCCTGATCCTGCTCGACGAGCCCACCTCCCAGCTCGACCCCGTCGCCGGCGACGAGCTGATCTGGCTCCTGCGCCGTCTCAACGAGGAGTGGGGGGTGGCGGTGCTCCTCGCCGAACATCGTCTGGAGCGCTGCTTGGCGGCGGCTGATCGCGTGCTCGCGATGGACGGCGGACGGATCGCCTTCGACGGCGCCCCGCCGGAGTTTCTCTCCTGGGCCAGTAGTGCCGACCCAGCCCTGGAGACGCCCGCGGCGCGCCTCTTCTCCCTCGCCGGAATAGATTCGCTTCCCGTCGGCGTACGTGCGGCACGCCAAACGCTGCGAGGGATGGGGATCACTCACCCTCCTAATCGATCAAGTAGGAGGGTGGATGATCCCCATCCATCTGACCCCGCTTCGGAATCCAACGCCGTTCTCAAAGCGAAGAACCTCTGGGTAGAGCTCGACCGCAGCGAAGCCCTCCGTGACGTCCTCAGGGGCATCGACCTGACGATTCGCCCCGGCGAACGCATCGCCCTGATGGGACGCAACGGCGCCGGCAAGAGCACGCTGCTGCGCACTGCCGCCGGGCTGCATCAGCCGGTCGCCGGCAAGCTCGGCGTCGACTCGACCGCCCTCCTCACCCAGAACCCCAGCGACTACCTCGTCCGCGAGCGGGTCGGGGACGAGCTCCCCGGCGACGAGGGGATGGCAGCGCTGCAGGTCGTCGGGCTGGAGCACGCGGTGGATGCCGATCCGCGTGACCTCTCCGGCGGCGAGCGGCAGCGACTGGCTCTGGCGATCGCGCTTGCCGGCCGCATGCAGGCTGAGCATCTCCCCGGTCTCGTCGCCCTCGACGAGCCGACCCGCGGCATGGACCGCGCCCGCAAGTGGGAGCTGGTCGCGCTGATCAAGCGGCTCGCGAGCGATGTCGACTTTGTGGCCGATGAGTCCACAAAGGCGACACGCGGCGCCGCGGTCGTCGTCGCCACCCACGACGTCGAGTTCGCCGCCGAGTTCGCCGAGCGCGTCGTTCTTCTCGGCGACGGCGTCGTCATCGCCGACGGTCCGATGGCCGAGATCCTCTCCGGCGGCTGGTATTTCGCGACCGAGGTCTCGCGTGTGCTCGACCTGCCGGGGGTGGTCACGCCCGAGCAGGGTGCGGCGGTTCTCGGAGAGGGGCAGACCTTCGGCGAGGAGGAGCCGCGATGACCTGGGAGATGGCCAGCTTCCTCATCCTCGGCGCGGTCCTCGTCGCCGGCTTTGCCTGGTACGAGCGCTCGCGACCTCCATCGCAGGTGGTCGCCCTTGTCGCGGCACTGGCGGCACTGGCGATTGCCGGTCGCATCGCCTTCGCCGCCTTCCCAAACGTCAAGCCGACGACCGACATCATCATCTTCGCCGGCTACGCGCTCGGCGGCGCCCCCGGCTTCGCGGTCGGTGCCCTCACCGCGCTCGTCTCCAACTTCTGGTTCGGGCAGGGGCCGTGGACGCCATGGCAGATGGCCGGCTGGGGTCTCTGCGGCATCCTCGGCGCCGCGCTGGCGCTCGGCACCCGCAACGCCGGCCGCCTCGCCCTCGCCGCGACTGGCGCCTTTGCCGCCGTCATCTACGGCGCTCTGCTGAACTTCTCCTTAATGGCGACGTATGGAGGGGAGCTGTCGTGGCAGAAGTTCTGGCTGCTGGAGGGTCGAGCGATCCCATTCGAAGTTGCGCATGCGACCGGCAACGTGGTGCTGGCGTTGGTCGCCGGCCCGGCGATGGTGCGGATGCTGATCCGCTTCCGAGAACGCTTCGACTGGTCGCGCGGCGGCGTGCCCGACGCCTTGCGCAGCGGCGGCGTCGCGGCGCTGCTCCTCGTCGTGGTCCTCGGCCTGCTCGCCCCGGCGGCCGCCCATGCCTCCTCGGTCGGCCAGGGCGCCGACTGGCTCGAATCCCAGCAGCGCCCCAGCGGTGGCTTCGCCGCTGACAGCGGCCGTGAAGCCGGCGCCGAAATGACCGCTTGGACGATGTTGGCGCTGGCCGCCGCCGGCCGCAACCCGCTCGACGTGACCAATGGCGGCAAAACCCCCGTCGACTTCCTCCGCAACCACATCGACGAAGTGAAGGACGCCGGCGACGTCGCTCGCACGATCCTCGCTCTTGAGGCGGCCGGCGTCGACCCCCGCAGCTTCGCCGGCGAAGACCTGATCGCACGGCTGCTCGGGCAGCGGTGGAAGAGCGGCTCCTACCAGGGTTGGCCGGCCACTAGCGCTTACGCGGTGCTGGCGCTGCGGGCGGCGGGCGCCGGTGGGACGGCGAAGACGGTCGAATGGCTGCGCAAGGTGCAGGGGGACGACGGCGGCTGGGGCAACGAACCGAAGCAGCCGAGCACCCCGGAGGTGACCGGCGCCGTCCTGCAGGTGCTGAGCCCCGGCTCGGACGCGAGCGGCCGCGCCCTCTCCTACATGCGCAAGGCGAAGCGCCCTAACGGCGGCTTCGCGCCGGGCAACAATCTCTCTGCCAACGCCCAGGCGACCGCCTGGGCCTCGCAGGGCCTGCTCGCCGCCGGCAAGGACCCGACCAGCTTCGGCAGCGGCAAGAGTTCGTTCGCCTATATGCGCGATCTGCAGGCGAGCGATGGCCACTTCCTCGAGGCCCCCGGCCAGGAAGCGTCGCCGGTCTGGGTCACCGCCGATGTCCTCGTTCCGCTCTCTGGTGACTACCTCCCGATCGCCGCCCCCGCGCGAGCGCCCCAGCCCACGAAGAAGACCACGCCTAGCGCCAGCTCTGAAGCGCAGGCGGACTCGAGCTCCTCGGGCGAATTGCCAACTGGTAGCAAAGAAGCGACCCTGGAATCGCTTGAAGACTTCGGCGGTGGCAGCGAAGGTGGCGGGAATGGTGGATCCCCTGCGGGACCGTCTGCGCCATCCGGCGGGGGTTCGCTTGGGGGTTTGCCCAAGGGTGGCGTCACCGGAGGGGAACTCCCAAAGGGGGCAGTTGCTCCCGCCCCGGACACCACCACGCCAGGCGATGCCTCCGGCGAACCAGCCGCCGAAACGACGAGCGACTCCGGCAACAGCAGCACCGCCGGCTCGATCCTCCTCGGCCTCCTCGCCGGCTGCGTCCTCTTCCTGCTCGCCCTAGCTGTCCGCCGCGGCTGGATGCGCTGGCGTTACGGCCTCTAGAAGGCACTGATTCGGCACTCAATTTCTACGCTTTCGGCGCATTTGTGTCTTGTTTCGTTGCAGACGACTCATTACGGTAGTCTCATGGTGGTGATGACGCCGAGAGAGACCTGGACCGACGCACGCCTGGATGAATTCGCGAAGCGAGTGGACGAACGGTTCAATCGCATCGACGAACGCTTTGACGAGGTCGACAAGCGGTTCGATCGCATCGAAGCCGACATTCGGGAAATGAGGTACGGACTCTTGGCTCTCGCGGGGATCATGATCACCGGCTTCCTCGCGCTCGCCGGACTGATCGTCTTCTAGCTCCTCTATACCCTCGGCGGATGGACGTCGAGACCGCGATTCGCACTCGCCGCACGCACAAGGCCTTCGGGCCGGAGCCGGTGGCGCGCGAGCAGATCGACGAGCTGCTGGACCTGGCGAGCTGGGCGCCTAACCATCACCTCACCGTTCCCTGGCGCTTCCGGGTGGTAGGGCCGGAGACGTTGCGGCGGCTGAAGGAGGTCGCGGGCCCGGACGGGGCGACAAAGCTCAACCGGGCGCCGACCCTGATCGTTGTCTCCTGTGTCCTCAGCGGCGACCCCGTGGAGGAGGAAGAGGACCTGCACGCGACCGCCGCCGCCTCCTACATCGTCCTGCTCGCCGCTCACGCCCGTGGGCTCGCCGGCTACTGGCGCACTCCCGGCCTGCTGCGCAGCACCGAGGGCCGCGCCGCCGTCGCCCTCCCCGAGAACGAGCGCTTCGTCGCCCTCCTCCACCTGGGCAACCCCCGCCAAACCAAGCAAGCCCCCGAGCGCCCCAACGCCGACCACGTCACCACCTACCTGGACTGATGCTGACTCGCGCTCGGGCTATTGAGGAGGTTGCTGGGAAGCACTTTGAGGTGGTGGTGATCGGCGGCGGGATCACCGGTGCCGGGGTCGCCCTCGACGCCGCCTCGCGCGGCTACTCGGTCGCTCTGCTGGAGCGCGGCGACTACGCGCTCGGCACCTCCAGTCGTTCCTCGAAGATGGTCCATGGCGGCCTTCGCTACCTGCAGAATTTTGACCTCGGCCTGGTCCGCGAGGCGCTGCTGGAGCGGCAGCTGATGGTCCGCCTGGCGCCGCACCTCGTCTACCCGACGCCATTCCTCGTCCCCTCCCTCGGCGAGGAGCGACGCGACCGCAAACTCGGCCTCGGGCTGAACATGTACGACGTGATGGCGACCACGCGCGCCGGTCGCAGCCGCCGCGAGCGCCGCGCCGCCCGCGAGCACGAGCAACCCGACGAGAGCTACTGGTCCCCCGACCGCCACCGCACGATCGACCGCGACGAGGTGCTGGAGCTGGTGCCGGCGCTCGCTCCGCGCGAGCCGAAGGACGCCTACCTCTTCTACGACTGCCAGACCGACGACGTGCGCCTGGTGCTGACGGTGCTGGGCGAGGCGGAGCGCTTCGGCACGGTGATGCTGAACGGGGCTGAGGTGACCGAGCTCCTCTCCCGCAACGGCAAAGCAACTGGTGTTGCCTTTGTGGAGGCCGAGTCCGGCGAGCGGATGGAGGTCAGCGCCGGTGCCGTCGTCAACGCGACCGGCGTCTTCGCCGACCAGCTCCGCCCCGAGGAGCTGCTGGGGGAGGAGGATGTGCCGCGGATCGCGCCCAGCCGCGGCACCCACCTGCTGATCGATCAGGCCGACCTGCCGATGGGGAAGGCCGCCTGCATCGTCCCGGCCGGCGAAGGGCGGATGATCTTCTCCCTGCCCTGGTACGGGCGCACCCTCGTCGGCACCACCGACAACGACTTCGACGGGGACATCGCACACCCGCGCCCGGCGGCAGATGACGTTGAGTACTTGCTGAGTGCAATTAATGATTTCTTCGGCACGTCGCTGAGCGACTCCGACCTGGTCGGCGCCTACGCCGGGGTGCGGCCGCTGATCTCGACCGGCGACCCGCGCAAGTCGGTCGACATCTCCCGTAAAGCGGAGCTGTACGAGACCTCCTCCGGGATGCTGACGATCACCGGCGGCAAGCTCACCACCTGGCGGCGGATGGCGAAACAGACGGTCGATCGGCTGGTCGAGCGCGAGGGGCGCGAGGCGCCCTGCCACACGCACGAGATCCCGCTGGGGATGGAGGCGCGGCCCGGTGACCTCGACGCGCCCGACGGGGTGGGGGAGGAGGCGGTCGAGCAGCTCGCCTTCCGCTACGGCCACGCCGCCCGCAGGGTTCTCGACATTGCCCGCGCCGAGCCGAATCTGGCGCGCCCGATCGTCTCCGGCCGTCCCGACCTACTGGCCGAGGTGGCGCTGGCGGCGCGGCTGGAGCAGGCGCGCAGCGTCGCCGACGTGCTCCTGCGGCGCACCCGCCTGGGCATCCTCGCCGCGCCCGAGGTGCGCACGGCGAAGGCGGTGCGGCCGGTCGCCGACGTGCTCGGGGCGGAGCTTGGCTGGAGCCGCCGGCAGCGCTCGCGCGAGGCCGAGGTCTGGGTCGAGGTCGCCGGGCAGGAAGGGATCGACCCCGCCGCCGCGCCCGGTCGGGTCGGTTGACGCACTCGGCCTCGCCGGTCCAATAGTCTGCGGCCTCGATGAACAAGGCCGAGCTGGAGAAAAAGTCCCTATCCGATCTGCACACCTTCGCCGCCGAGGCTGGGGTGCCCAAATATCGCCTGCTGACCAAGGCCGAGCTGATCGAACAGCTCGCCGAGGGGAATGGCAATGGGGCGGAGGCGCCGGCGGCTGAGGAAAAAGCCGAGCGCCCGCAGCGTCGGCGCCGCGAGCGCCCGCGGCGAACGCCAGTGCGCGAACCGCGCGAACGTCCAGAGAAGGCGCCGGAGCGTGAGCCCGCACCGGAGCCCGCTACGCCGGCCGCAGCCGAATCCGCCCGTCCGCGCCGTCGCCGGCGCCGTCGCTTCGGCCGCCGCGGCAAGGGGGAGGTGACCCTGCAAACGCTGCTACTGCCGCCTGAGGCCGGTCGCCAGGCGCTGCTCAGCGCCGAGACCCGCGAGGGCTGCACGGCGCTGTTGCGCAGCGTCGCCGCCGACCTCTCCGCTGACGCCAAGGGCCCGGACCCGGTCGCTCTCCTGATCGATCCCAGCCCTGAGGAGCTGGCCGACTGGAAGCGCGACGCCCCGCAGGCGGAGATCGTCTCCGCCGGCCAGCCGCGCCACGCCGACGACGCGCTCGCCCAGGCCGCGGCCCGCGCAGGCGGGGGCGAAGACGTGATCCTCCTCGTCGACTCGCTCACCCGCCTCGCCGAGGCCTACGGCGACGCCGATGCAGCCAAGCGGTTCTTCGACGCCGGCCGCACCCAAGCCGGCCAGGGCGGCGGCTCACTGACGATTGTCGCCGCGCTAGAGCGTCCCGCCTAGCGGCGGTAAGCGATGCGGCGCCAGCTCGGCTCTTTGCTGAGCTCGATCAGTTCGTCGCTGCGGTCCGGCTGGACGTAGCCGAAGGTCTGGGTGCGCTCGTCGAAGACGACATCGAGCTCGCCCTCCTTCACCCGCTGGTCCAGCCAGGCGCCGCGGAAGACGAGGCGGCGGATCCAGTGGACCAGGCTGCGGTTGGCGGGCCCGACCAGCTCCTCCCAGTTCTCGTTGATGTGCTCGCCGAGGCGCGAGCTGGGCTCGGCGATCTCGCCGCTGACCGCGAGGTCGAGGAGGTCGTCGAGCTCCTCGGCGCTGAGGCCCTGGTCGACGAAGTTGAGTTTGACCGCGGCCTGCTCGACCCGCTGCGCGAAGTCCTCCTCGTTGAAGGCGAAGCGGAGCTCGCCGTACTCCAATACGTAGTCGGAGCCCGACTCGTAGTTGCCTCTGCGGGTCGCTTTCTTGTCCATGAGTTGAAGCCAGTCCCGCCCGCGCAAGCCCGGCGCGAGCAGGTCCATGATCTTGCCGATCATCGTAGAGGCGTGCGGGCTCGGGCCGGGTGCTGAACGCGTGGTTGCACCCTGGCCGCGCGGTTGCACTTCTTCAGCACGCAACCGGGTAGCAGATGGTTGATTCCATGACGAGGCACAACTGAGGCGCCGTGATCGACCTGCATTGCCACATCCTCGACGCGATCGACGACGGGGCGCGGGACGCCGACGACAGCGTCGCGATGGCCCGCCAGGCCGAGGAGGACGGGATCGCCGCCGTCTGCGCCACCCCGCACATACGCCACGATCACGACGTGCGGATCGAGGAGCTGGCGGAACGGGTGCGGGGCCTGAACGCGCGCCTGCAGCGGGAAATGGTCGCGGTGAAGGTCCTGCAGGGTGGCGAGGTGGCCGAGACCGCGGTCGAGGGGCTAAGCGAGGAAGAGCTGCGGCTGGTCTCCCTGGGCGGGGGCGGCTGGATCCTGCTCGAGCCGGCGCCGGGGCCGCTCGACGACAGCCTGCTGCGGCGGGTCGGCCACCTGGCCGAGCGCGGACACCGCACGATCGTCGCCCATCCCGAGCGCCACCTCTCGGCCGACATGTTCGAGCGGATGGCGGCGCTGGTGGCGGAGGGGGCGCTGATCCAGGCGACCGCCGACTTCTTCCTCCGCGAGCAGATGGCGGCGGGAATGCTGGCGATGGCCGAGAAAGGGCTCGTCCACCTCCTCAGCAGCGATGCCCACACGGTGCACGGCGGCCGTCCGGTGCGGCTCTCCCCGGCCCTGGAGCGCCTGCGCGAGGTCGAGCTCCTCGCCCCCCACCTCGCCTGGATCGCCGCGACGGCGCCGCCCGCGAGCGGCAACGGCGCCCCCGGCGAACCCCCCGGGAACCCCCCGCGCTGGGGGTGGCCGGGGGGTGCGACGGGCCCGCCGTTGACGACCGCTCGCGGCGCCGTCCCGGCCACCCCGTCGCGGGGGGGGGCGAGGAGCTCGACCTCGCGCAGGCGCTCCAGGGCCGGGGAGAG
>JBQCCT010000072.1:0-7803 GCA_051961955.1 Solirubrobacterales bacterium | reverse complement strand
AGGGCCGGGAAGGAGCGGAAGCCGAGCGCGCGCGCCTCCGCCGCGACCGCGAAGCGGTGGCCGGGGGTGATCAGGGGGATCGCGACGGGCAGGTCGAAATGCTCCGGCAAGAGCTCGGCGGGGGTCAGGACGGGTGCGCCGATCGTCTCCTGGTCGCCGCCCTCCGCAGCGCCTTCGCCCGGCGGCAGGTTGTCGACCAGCGCCGCCACCTCCTCACCCCGCCGCCAGATCGTCTCCGCCACCTCCAGCGCATACGGCGTCCGGCAGGCGAAGATGACCCAGCTCGCCACGTGGATCAGCCGGCGCGGAGGGCGTCGAGGTCCGACGTCGGATCGCTATGCGGCCGCGCCGGCGGGAGCCCGAAGCGACGGCGCGCTTCGGCCGGGGACGCCACGGTGCGCCCCGCCAGCTTCGCCGCCTCGACGGCCAGGGCGACGGCGTCCGCGTTCCCCCAGCGCCCGGTGCCGTCGCCGCGCGGGTTGTCCTCCAGGCCGGTGCGGACGTTGCCGTCCATGATCGCTGCAGCGATCGTCATCGAGCGCTGGAAGATGCCGATCCCGGCCGCCGCCCACTCCGCCTCCGGCGGCAGCCGCTCGACGATGCGGGCGAGGTCGGCGACGAAGGCGGGGCTGGAGCCCATCGAACCGAGCAAGATGTTGACGACCGGAGGGTCGGGAACCAGGCCCCGTTCGGCGAGGACGTGGAGGGTGTTGACCATCCCCGGCTCGAAGACCTCGAACTCCGGGCGGACACCGAGCTCCCCCATCCGCTCCAGCAGCCGCATGATCGTCACCGGCGGGTTGACGCTGACCGTGTTGGGGAAGTTGAACGAGCCGAGCGTCAGGCTTGCCATCTCGGGCCGCAGGTCGTCGCCGAGTTCGAGGCCGATCGTGCGTGAGCGCGGGTCGGGATCGACGCGGCTGCTCGTGGTCACGCAAATCGCCACCCCGGGAGCGCCTTCGCGAATCGGTGCGATCGCCCGCTCGTAGAGGTCGCGACGGTGCACCGGCTCGCCGGCCTCGTCGCGGACGTGAAGGTGGACCACGGCGGCGCCAGCCTGGGCGCAGGCGATGGCATCTGCGGCGATCTCCTCGGGGGTGATCGGCAGCTGCGGGTTGTCGTCCTTTCCCGGAACGGCACCGGTGAGGGCGACGTTGACGACCATCGGGCGGTACCCGTCCAGCGGCGGCGGCGCCCAGGGCCGGCGGCGATGGTTTCGAGTCTCTCCCATCGGGCCGAACATACCGAGATAAGGGAAGATCGGCGGATGTCGCAATACCTCCTCCACCTGCCAACGTTCGCCGATCCGCGCGGCGCTTTGACCGTGGCCGAGGGCGAGGAGCGGCTCCCGTTCGCGGTCGCCCGCTACTTCGTCGTCCGCGGCGTCCCCGCCGGTGAGACGCGCGGCCGCCACCAGCAGTTGGAGGGGCACGAGCTGATCTCCTGCGTGGCCGGGGCCTGCACGGTCGAACTGCGCGGGAGCGAGGGGGAGGCGACCTACCGGCTCGAGGGCCCGGAGCAGGCCGTCCACGTTCCCCCACGGACCTGGGTCGAGTGCCGCGACTTCACCGCTGACGCCGTTCTGCTCGTCCTCTGCTCGAACGTCTACGACCCGCTGGACCAGGTCGGCGAGCGCCCGTGAGGGTCCCCTTTCTCGACCTCGGGGCGGCATACGACGAGCTGGCGCCGGAGCTGGACGCCGCCTACCGGGAGGTGATGGAGAGCGGTCGCTTGCTCTTCGGCGAGCAGCTCGCCTGCTTCGAGGCCGAGTACGCGTCTTACTGCGGCGCCCATCATTGCGCGGGAGTCGGGTCAGGGTTCGACGCCCTGGTACTGGCGCTGCGCGCGCTCGGAGTCGAACGGGACGACGAGGTCCTCGTGCCCAGCCATACCGCCGTGATGACCTGGCTCGCCGTGGCGGCGATCGGGGCGGACCCGGTCGGCGTCGAGCCGTGCGAGGCGACCTACACCATCGATCCCGACAGGCTCGACGCCGCCCGTACCGACCGCACCCGCGCGGTGATCCCGGTCCACCTCTATGGCCGGCCCGCCGAGATGGGTCCGATCCTGAGCTGGGCCCGTGAGCGCGAGGTCCCGGTCTTGAGCGACGCCGCCCAGGCGCATGGGGCTCGCATCGGCGGCCGTCCCCTGGGTGGACTCGGGGATGCCGTTGCCTGGAGCTTCTACCCCAGCAAGAACCTCGGCGCCTTCGCCGACGGCGGCTGCGTAACCAGCGACGATCCAGACCTGATCGACCGGGTACGTCGCCTGCGCAACTACGGTTTTGCCGACGGCGGGGCGGCTGCCGGCGTCGCGACCGAAGTGGGGGTCAACAGCCGTCTCGATGAGCTGCAGGCAGCCTTCCTTCGCGTGCGCCTTCGGCATCTCGACGAGTGGAACGACCGCCGCCGCGACACCGCCCGCTTCTACCTCGAGACTCTGGCCGACCTCCCGCTCGGGCTGCCACCCGCCGACGACCGCTGCGAGAGCGCCTGGCACCAGTTCGTGATCAGACTGTCCGACCGAGAGGTCGTGCAGATGGGACTGAGCAGGCAGGGGGTCGAGACCCTCGTTCACTATCCGCTCCCTCCTTTCGCCCACCCAGCTCTGCGCGGAGCAGCAGATCCCCCTCCGAGCTTCCCGATCGCCGACTGCATAGCCAACGAGGTCCTGAGCCTGCCGATGGGACCTCAGCTAGGAGAAGGGCGGGAGCGGGTTGCGGATGCGCTGCGCGAAGTGCTCACCACTTCACAAACGGGCTAGAGCCTGTTTAGGCCCCGTTTTCCTTCCCCTGATCATTTTAGGTCGGATAGCCTGCCTCTGCGACATGCCTGAGCTCACCCTCGACACCTTCACCCCGGCGGTCGGACAGACCTTCACCGTCGGCGGCGATGGTGGCGCCAAGGTCGAGCTGCTCCTGGTCGAGGCGACGCCCAAGGACGCCGGTCCTCAGGCTCCGCGGCCGCCCTTCTCGCTCCTTTTCCAGGGCCCCGCCGAGCCCTTTATGACGCAGGCGACCTACCGCTTCGAGCACGTCTCGCTCGGGGTGATGGAGATCTTCATCGTGCCACTTGGGCGCGACGAGCACGGCACGACCTACGAGGCGTTCTTCGCCTGATTCGCCGCCGTAAGGGGCGGCCGCTCGAGTAGCAAGTAGACACTTCCGGCTTCGGCGACGGGACGAAAGCCGAGGCGCGTGTAGAGACGCTGCGCCGGGTTGAAGCGCTCGACGTGGATCGACGCCTTCACCCCGCGCTCGTCGGCCTCCTCGAGCAGCGAGCGCATCAACCCCTCCCCCACGCCACGGCCGCGGTACTCCGGCAGCAGGGCGATGTCGACCACCCGCAGCTCCTCCGGCCAGCGGGCGACGATCAGCCGCCCCGCCGGCTCCCCGTCAACAAGCACCACCTCGAAGGTGGTGTCGCGGTAGGCCGCGTAGGCGTGGCTCTGGGCCTGGAACTGATGCCCGATGAAAGCCCCCCACTGCTCGCGCGGCAGCCCGGAGTCCTCCAGTTCCGGTTCACGAATGCTCGCGTAGACGCGCAGCATGAAAGGTCCGTCCCCGTCCGCTGCCGGGCGCAGCGTCACCGAGGGCCCAGCACCGCTCATCTATTCGCGTGGCGGATAGACGCCCTGCAGAGCGATGCAGAAGTTGAGCGTCTGGAACGGCGGCATGTTGTTGTGGGGAAGGCTGGAGCCAACGATAGTGGTCGACTGAAAGTTCATCTGGACCAGTTTGGCCGACGAGTCTGACTGATAGGCGAAGCCCGGTTTTGACCGCGCCAAAGCCCTTTCAGGGTTCGGCGCCTGCAGTTCGGCGGGTTCGTTGCTCGCCTGGGCCGTGTGCGTATGCATCGGGATTTCGGCTTGAAGGAGGGTGACGTTGGGGACGCCGCCTTCCTCGCCGACGTAGTACGGAGAAAGTCCCGAGCCTTCTCCTTGGCTGATCGCAGCCGAGCCCTGGAAGTTGGGTAGGCCGAAGGTCGACTTGCCGTCACCGCCGAAGTTGGTGCCGAGCAACGAGAAAAGGGCGGTGTTCTGGGAGATCGGCAGTATCTGGCCATCGCAGAACGCCCAGCCCTTGGGGGCGAAGCCGAAGCCGAAGACGCGGATCTCTGCTACGTAAGGGTCTGCCATTTAGGTGGGTGAGGGGTAGATCCCGAAGAGGGAGATTATGTAAGTGATCGTCAGGTAGGGCATGCGGTTTTCGTGGGGCTGCGAGCCACCGACGGGCGCCACCATCGACGCCGCCATGGCTTTCGCCGGGACTTCTTCCGCCACGAACAGGTTGACGGCAGGTGGTGAGCCGATCACATTGCCTTCCGGGGTTTTACTGCCTCCCGGCCCGGTGGAAGCGAGCATCCCGTGCTGGTGTTTGGGAAGTTGCTGGGTGCTCAGGGTGACTTCCTCGACCCCGCCCTCCTCGCCAATTATGTAGTTCTGGCTGATCCCGGGGCCTTGGCCGTTGTGGACCGGCACGCGGCCCTGCAGGTCGGGGACCCCGAAGGTCGATTGCCCGTCACCGCCGTAGGTGGTGCCGATCAGGTTGAAGAGGGTCTCGTATTGGTCGATCGGCAGCAACTGGCCTTTGCAGAACGCCCAGCCAGCTGGATTGAAGGTGCCGGCGAACATCCTGATCTCTCCTACGTAGGGCTGTGCCATGGTTCGCTCTCTAGCTCCTAAGTCGGACTCGGGAAGATCCCCTGGAGGGCTACGCACCAGACCAGGACGGTATATGGAGGTCGGTTCTCATGGGGCTGCGAGCCGCCGGTGAAGGTGATGGTCGCAGGGTGGATCGTCGTCAGTTCGTCTGCGGTCCGGTAGGTGTTTTCACTGACGGCGAGGATTGAGGGTGCCGCTTGGTTGCCGCCTTGTGAAGACGCCTGGATGATGTGGTTGTGAGCCGGCATCTCGGCCTGGTTCAGGGTGTGGAACTCTTCCCCGGCTTTTTCGCCCTGGATGTGGCCCGAGCCCATGTGGATCGGGACCCTGCCACGCAGATCCGGCAGTCCGAAGTTGACCCGCCCGTCACCGCCGTACATCGTCCCGAACAACGAGAACAAGGGCTGATTCTGGTTGATCGGCAGCAACTGCCCGTTGGCCTGCGCCCACCCCTTCGGGGCGAAGTTGAAGCTCATCAAACGCAACTCTCCTAGAAAGGGCTCGGCCATTGGAAAACAGTCTATTTATTTAGGCGGATGGAATTGTTAAGGAAACGGGATTCTATGGCAGCGGGCAGGAGGCCGCCGAGGCGTAGGTATCGGCGGCGTTGCCTTGGGTGGATTCGACCCCGTTCGGGACGGTGTTGCGTCCGGCGAGGTAGGTGTTGGCGGCGGCGGTTTCGTGAGCGGTACCGCCGTAGCCCGGGAGCTGCACGGTCGTTTCGCCCTTCATCTTGAAGCGGATGTTCGCGTTGCCGGTGCTGGACGATCCCGTGAGGTTGTTTTTCAATTCGCTGGTGGCGCCGCCGATGTCGAGGCAGGAGGTGCCTTTGTCGCCTGCGATGATGCCGAAGCTCGCGAATATCCCGTACTGCAGCGGTTCCAATTCCGCGGTCGGGGCCGGCTGCGAGATCGTGTTGCCCCTCACGGTGGCGTCGAGGGTGCCCGAGCCGTCGCCCTGGAGGAGTTCCAGGCCCGCGAGGTTCGTGTACTGGTAGAGCGTGTTGTTGGTGACCAGGGCTTTGACGGTAGCGGCGCCGTTGGAGCGCACGCCGATGTCGTTGCCGGTGTCGGATCCGGTGCCGGAGACACCCGATTCGCCGATTTTGTTGCCGCTGATCGTCACGTTCACCTGAGCCGGCTGGGCCGAGGTCTGGCTGCCCGGGGTGTCGACGGTGATGCCCTCGACATGGGCGCCGGTGATCGTGTTGTTGAGGACTTCGGCTTCCATCGTCGATTCGCCACCGGGGTTGAGCGTGATCGCGCCTCCAAATTCGCTGGTGGTGTCCTGCATCGTGTTGTTTTTGATCTTGACGTTCTCGGCCACCGTGGTCGCTGCGTCCGTGGTCACCTGGACCTGGTCGCCGCCGTTGTTTTTGAAGGTCGCGTTTTCGACAGTGACGCCGATCGTGCCGGTGTTCGTCCCTTCGAAGAAGAGGGCGTCGTCGCCGAGCGCGGAGTTGTTGGTGTTCGAGTAGGCGCCGCCGGAGAAGGTCGCGTTGAGGGTCCCGGATTCGTTGACCACGGCCATGTTGCGGTAGGCGCTGCCGGAGACGGTGGCGTTGGTCAGGTTGACCGTGCCGGTGAGGTTGGTGAAGTCGAGCCCGTTCTCGTTCGTGGCATTGCCGTTGCCGGTCACTTCGGAGGACCCGGTGAGCGAGAGGCCGTTGACGTTGCTGCCGCGGATGCCGTCGTCGCCGCCGTTGGTGACTTTGACCGAGGCGAGGCTGACGTTGGAGGTGTTGCTGAGCAGGATGCCGGGCCCGGTCGAGGTGGTGATCGTGCCGCCGGTGCCGGCGCTGCCGGTGCCGCTGATCGTCAAGCCGGCGGTCGAGCCGGTGTTTTCCAGCACGATGCCGTTGGTCGCGCCGGTGCTGTTGACGCTCTGGAAGTTGACGCCGCCGCTGTCGATGGTGGTGCCGGTGACGCGGACCGCGGTGGCGCTCGTGGTCGTGGCTTTGTTGCCCGAGTTGGTCGCCTTGATGCCGCCGCCGCCGGTGGCGGAGAAGGTTTCGCCGCTCGAGCGGGTGAGGTTGAGGGCGCCGGTGAAAGCCACGTGGGCGCCGGTGTTGCTGGTCGCGGAGACGCCGCCGTTGGAAGAGGTGATGTTGCCGCTCAGGGTGACGGTGCCGCTGCTGCGGTTGGAGACGGAGGCGACACTGCCAGTCTCGTTTTCGATCGTCGAGCCGATCGAGATTTCGCCGCCGGCCGCGCCGCTGAGGATGACGCCGCCGCCGCTGTTGCCGCTGACGGTCGTGTTCGGGCCGACGGTCGCGGTGGTGACCGAGGTGCCGCGGATGCCGGCGCCGCTGGCATTGGTCGCGTTGACCCGCAGGACTTCGGCGCCGTTGGCGAGGGCGATCGCGTCGCCGCCGGCGTTGGTGACCACCGGGTTAGTGCCGGAGGCCGCGACCAGGTTCGGGTGGTTGGGCACGCTGAGGCCTTCCGGCGAGCCGACCAGCTTCTGGTTGGTCTCCAGCGGCAGGCCGCCCGAGTAGGTGTTGGACCCGTAGAGGAAGATGTAGTCGGCCGAGCCGTCGGCGTCGCCGGAGCCGCCGGCGCCGTTGATGCCGCCGAGCGTTTTGTACGGCGTCGCGGAGCGGCCGTCGCCTTCGGAGGCGGCGCTGCCGTTGACGTACCAGACAAGCGTGTTTTCGATCCCGATCGAGACTTTGCCGGTGGTCGTCGCTTCACCGTCGGTGACTTTGTATTTGAAGCTGTCGGTCTGGTTCTTGTCGCCGACGCCGGGCGTGTAGGTAAAGGTCCCGTCGGAGTCGATCGTGACGCTGCCGCCGCCTTCGGTGGCCACGGTTTCCGGCACGACGCTGATCGTGTC
The DNA here is from genome assembly GCA_051961955.1 of Solirubrobacterales bacterium. GTDB lineage: Bacteria > Actinomycetota > Thermoleophilia > Solirubrobacterales > 70-9 > VAYN01. Next base: position 306 of record JBQCCT010000072.1, on the reverse strand, counting down.
GCCGGCGTCTTCGTCGCTGTCGTTGGCGAGGGGGACATTGCCGCTCATCCCACTCAGGGTCACGTTCGGCCCGGAGACGACGTTGCCGAGCACGGCGGTCGTGTTGCCCACCGCGCCGGTGTAGCTGTCGTTGACGACGGTCGGCGGGTCGTTGACGTTGATGATCGTGATCGTCAGTTTCTTTTCGAAGGTTTTGCCGCCGCTGTCAGTGGTTTTGACGCGGATCGAGTAGCTCGACTTTGCCTCGAAGTTGAAGCTTTCTTTGGCTTTCAGCTTGTTGCCGGAGATTTCGAAGCTGCCGTTGTC
>JBQCCT010000071.1:0-37039 GCA_051961955.1 Solirubrobacterales bacterium | reverse complement strand
CGCGTCGTGCGCTTCAACGAAAAAGGGGAATTCGTCTCCGCGGTCGGCGCCAACGTCAACAAGACCAAGGTCGAATCCGGCGGCACCCTGGCCGAAAAGAACCACTGCACCGCCTCCTCAGGCAACGTCTGCCAGGCCGGCAGCACCGGCTCAGCCGAAGGCCTGATGGCAGCGCCGATCGGGATCACGACCAGCGGCGGCGGCAACTTCTTCGTCGTCGAGAAGACCGACAACCGGGTCGAGAAGTTCAACACGAACGGCGAACTGCTCACCCACTTCGGCTCGCTGGGCTCAGGCGAAGGCCAGTTGAAAGAACCGACCGCGATCGCCACCGCCCCCAACGGCTACCTCTGGGTCGCCGACACCGGGAACAACCGGATCGAGGAGTGGACCTCTTCCTACGCCTACAAACGCACGGTGGGCAAAGAAGGGACGGGCAACGGCGAATTCAAACACCCCGACGCGATCGAGACCGACGCCGAAGGCAACGTCTTCGTCGCCGACCAGGGCAACGGGCGCGTCCAGGAGCTCTCCGAAGCGGGCAAATACGTCAGCAAGTTCGGCTCGAGCGGCGCCGGGACGGGCCAGTTCAGCCTCAGCGACCCGGCCGGTGTGGCAATCGAAGCAAACGGCAACATCCGGGTGACGGATCCCGGCAACAACCGGATCGAGAGGTGGGTGGCTCGAAGCACCGCGCCGAGCACGGCGACCGCCCCGGTCGAACCCGATCCCGCCGTCGCGGTCAAAACGTCCTCCGGCCTCGTCACCAGCGTCGAAGGGGAAAAGGCCGGAGCCACCACCTATTCCCACCAGGGCCAGCTGCTCACCTCCGTCAGCGGATCACGGGGCAAAACCGAATACACCTACGACTCCCAGCAACGCCTGACCAAAGTCACGCTTCCCAACGGCACCTGGGGGGAAGTCAAATACGAAGCCTACGGCCGAGTCGAATCGGTGAGCGTCTCGGTCGAAGGCGCCAAAGCCAAGACCACGACCTTCAAATACAAAACCGAACCGAAGCGGACCACGGTCTCGCCAGAAGGGGAACTGGCGACCGTCTACGACATCGCCCCCGACGGCTCCGTGCTCAAGTGGTGGAACACGCAGCTCGCCCCGGAAATCGAGAACCTCTCGGGCAGCCTCTACGCGAACAAGGAAACCGCGACGCCGATCGAAGCGGGGGACTACGAGCTCTTGGTCCAAGCCCATTCGGCGGAACCCGGGATCGCTTCGATCAAGATCGTCGCCAACGGCAACCAGCTTGTCGACGAAAAGACCTGCGAAGTGACCGAAACGACGAACTGCAAAACCTTCGAAGACCCCTGGGTGACCAACACCGGCAACTGGCCACCCGGCATCCTCCAGCTCGAAGTGATCGTCAAGGACCGCTGGGGCAACACGGAAAGCTCGCGATTCTGGGTCAACATCCCCTACACGCCGCCGCCGAACCCGGAAGCGCCCGAACCGCCGACCTTCGAAGAAGTCGCCAAGTTCAGGGAAGAATTCGGCCTCGACCTCGACCTCAAAGGCAACGAGATCGCGATCGACGAACGGATCTTCAACCTGATCGGCGACTGGTACAACCCGCAGACGCCGGCGGGGGAAGTGGCGCGGGCGACTTCCGAAACTTGGGGCGTTCCGCTTCGCGCGGTCGACGCGGCGGAGATGGAATACAGGGAAAGGTACATCGATCAGGCGGCCACGGCCATTCCTAAATGGGTTGAAGCGAATGGGGCGATTTCCGTTTACGCCGGGTACTATGTGAGCCACCGAGATGGAGGACTCATCTACGTTGGCTTCACCGCCGCCCAGGCGAAAACAGTGGCGGCGCTTCAGGAAGCGAGCGGGCTGATTGCACCTAACCGCATTCACCCGTTCCCGAGTTTCCCAACTCATTCGTTGAGTTCTCTGGAATCGTTGGAAAGGTCGGTGCTCGCCGATGCAGGTTCAATTCCTGGGCTGGTTGATGTGCAGATCAACGTCGAACAGAACCGCGTGGACGTCGGCGCTACGAACGTAGCCGAAGTGACACAACAACTCGAAGCTCTGTTTGGATCAGAACCGATCCACGTCTATCTGCAGAGCGAAGCGGCCACCTTTAAGTCAACTTCGGCCTGGGGCGAACCAACCGGAGCGGTCAAAGCCGCAACGCGCCTCTGGGGGCGCGGTTCCACCGCTTGTTCGGCTGGTTTTGGCGCTTGGGACAAAGGCGGGCAAAACCCCGACGGATCGGCTATCTACAGGCGCTTCCTTCTAACGGCTGGTCACTGTTATCTATCCGGCGACCGGGTATACCAGTTCAACTGCCCGCTAAACGAAAGTCTGGAAGGCTGCTGGGAACGAACGATCGGTTACGTGCGACGGAGCGCCATGGTTGCCCACGAATCGGGATACGGGACTGACGGCGAGGCGATTCGTCTAGAAGATCCGGCTATGGTGCCACGGGTGATCCGTTGGTCGCCAGATCAGGACATCAGAATCATGGGGGTGACCACTCCCAAGGAGGGAATGGTTGTATGCGTGGCGGGCTCTACCCGTGGCCACAGTAAGTGTGGAGCGATGCAGTGGCCTCCAGATACGCGGCGCTGGGGAGAAGAGCACGGAGACGGAAACCCGATTCTGACGACGGTTCCGTTCGCAATCAATTCAAAAGGGGGCGACAGTGGTGGTCCGATCTGGGAGCGTGGAACCGGGCTTGCCCTGGGAACGCTTACGGCTGGCAACGAAATAGAAGCCGAAAGTTACTTTACGCCCCTGATGCCTCTGCCGGCCTACCCCTCGGCCCCGGGAACGTTGCAAGCGCTGGAAGACAAAGAACCGCTCCACATTGTGAAGTGGAAGCCCTAGACGTAAAGTTAGAGGTCTAGGCTCGTCCTAAGGAATCTGCGAGGCACTGAGAGGTGAGCTTGATGTTTTCAATTCAGAGAGAAATTAAAGCTACTGTTGTGCTGGGGCTGGTCGGCCTAGCGGCATGGTTTTCGTTGCCAACCGATGGTGCCGCGAGGCAGCCAGAACATGCTATTAGGCCATTCTGTGTCACGAGGGCCGTCAAGGTCAATCCCAACACGAAGTTCAACGTGCGTCTTGTAAGCTCCAGAAAGACCGTGCCACTTGGCGGCGTGATTCGTTTCCGCATCGAGAATCATGGAACTGTCGATGCAGCTTATAGCCTGCCCTATCGGCTACAAAGACGTGCGCGAAACTCGTGGATCAACCAGCCCGTGGGCTCGTTTTTTATGCCCAGATTGACCCTTCGATCGGGGAGCGTTGGAAGATGTCAGGCGATTCACATGACAAAGTCAGCTACGCCTGGAATCTACCGGGTGTCCAAGGAGGCCTGGCCGGCAGCCGCAAAACATGATCGCCCAAGAACTGTAATGCGGGCGACCTTTCGCGTGATGAGTTAGCCCCTGGCAAGAGGCTTTTCCGCATGTCGGCAAAGAGCTGCTGCAGAATGCTGATGGTGGCAGTCGTGTTTGCTGCGATGCTGACGTCGCCGGCCAGTCGCGCTCACGGGGCGCTTTATGGACCCCACGGATTTGGATATGGGTTGGCACGGGTCAACACGAATGGCTCTGAACTCGATGGCGAATTTATTGCGGATGTCCGATCACTACTTCCGACGCCGATGCGGCTTGTGAAGGTGTTGCCGTTGACGCCTCGCATATCTACTGGTCTGAACCAGATCACGGTTCGATCGCGCGCGCCAACCTGGATGGAAGTGGCATTGAATAGTTCTTTCTTTCTGGGCTGGAAAACCTTGCGGGGGTAGCGGTCGATGCGACTTCCATCAGACCCTGGGTGACGAACACCGCCAACTGGCCTCCCGGCATCCTCCAGCTTGAAGTCATCGTCTAGGGCCGCTGGGGCAACACGGAAAGCTCGCGCTTCTGGGTCAACGTCCCCTACACGCCGCCCCCGAACCCGGAGCCGACGAACCCCCAACCTTCGAAGAAGTCGCCACGTTCAGGGAAGAATTCGGCCTAGACCTCGATCTCAAAGGCATTGAATAGCACGGTACTTGAAGGTGGGCTGAGAGGCCGAAACGAGGGGCAGATCCGCGACCGCTGACCACGTTTCCACTGCACCCCGACTTGAAGGACCAGGAGGACGCGATTATCGCCTCGTGACCCGAGCCACGGGAGCTGGGGCAGCCCAGCGGTTTGCTCGGGCGCCCCGGGGCGCAGAGGCTCGATCCACTCCAAAGCCAATCCGGAAGGCGCAAGCCGTCGCCAGTTGACTAGGCTCGTCGTGATCTCCCGGCAGGGCGTTAGAAACGAACCGCGCAGTGATTCTGGAGCGGGGGGCTAACGCCTACTAAGATCGGTGTCTAAGCACTCGGCACTTAAGGTCGGCCCTCCTGGGCGGTTCAGCGAGGCTTTTGGTCCGTGTGCTCACATGAGACAACGACTACTCGCCAAGGGGCCGGCTCCCCCCGCCTTCACGCGGCCCACGACACGCTGCTGAAGGGCCTGGATGATGGGGCCATTGTGGCCGCGGCTCGCGAACGCGTGATTGAGTCAAGTTCCAGGTCGCCGTGAGCCGGTACGCGGTCGCGGATATCCGTTCAAAACCCGCCCCCGCTATTAGAAAAGGCCCCGGAAATGGGGACTTTTCGCGCCTGGGGCGCTCGCGTCGTATCGCCCGCGAGTACTAAGTGGGTACTAATTTCGACCTTCGGGTCGACAGCCCGAGGGTTCGGCAAACCGCTTAGACCGCGTGCTCAACGAGGTGGTCGAGCACAGTGAGGTGAGCGTGCCACCCGTCGACGGTCGGTTTCTCGCCCAACCAAACAGGCTCGGTTGGGGCGTGGCCGGCGAGTTGGTTGCGGATCCCGCCGCGGGAGACGACGATGCAGGCATGTCGATGTCGGCTCAAGAGGACGCATAGCCGACCAGCGTCGAGATGGAACTCTCCGGCGTCTCGGCGGCCGGAAAGCGGGTGCCAGACGATGACAACCTCGAACTCGCGTCCCTGCAGGACGTTGGCAGTGTCGACAACCACGCCATCGACGGGCAGCCCGGTCTGCATACCGGAGTTCTGAAGTGCGGTGCGGAGTTGCTCTCGTTGGTCTCGATGCGTAACGCCGACGGCGACATCGCTGGGGCGGAGGCCCCTGCTTCCATGCTCGTCTTCGATCGTGATGTCGGCTTCCAAGGTCTCCTCTACGACTTCAACGATCGCCTCGATGGCGTCGGGATCAGTCTGAGGCATAAGCAGATCGTCGAGCTCGATGTAAGCCCACCCGTGGCGTGCAGCACTGTCGACTGCGTCCGCCCCCCGTCGGCGATGCAGCGGGATGACGCCACGTTGTAAGCGCCGTTGTTCTGATCTAGTGCCGGCGCTGAAAGGGATCTCGTAAAAAGCGTCGGAAATCAAGTTCGTCGCGTGGCTGGGTAGGCGCCAGGAGATCGGTAGGGCAAAGCGAGCGGTCGCCGGTTGGGTCGTCAGGATCGTTGCGGCCGCCGTCTCGACCGGCGAAAGTGGTCTGCCTCGGAATTGCGTATCGTCGGCGGTGGTGAACGGGGCCAGCTGACCCGGGTCGCCGACCAAGAGGAGCGACTCCATAAGTGCTCCGATTGGGAGCAGTAGATCCGACCGCATCTGGTACGCCTCGTCCACGATGGCAAAAGGCCAGGTTCGGTCGAAGTTGACAGTCGCCCACTTTGCGGCAGTGGCGACAATCAGATCGCTGTCATGGAGGTCGTTAATGGCTTGACTGAACGTCACTCCTGGCTGCGAGCCGAATTCAGCGGGGGGTATGTAGTCGTGTCCGTGGAGACGGCCGACCCGCACGGCTGGCTCGCCGCGTTCCTGGTCGACAAGGAAGCCACGGATCGTGTCGTCGGCCTGATCATTCGTCTGGACGATGATGGGCACCTGAGCGCGTGCTTTCGCACGGCGGCTGATCTCTCGCACGAGGGTCGACTTGCCGGCGCCGGGGGGACTGTCGACCAGGATGGACCGAGTGCCCGCCGCGACGGCATTCCACACTTCCTCACGAGCGTTCGCAGCGGCTTCGGCGCCACTCACTGGGCGTCCCCAAAGTCAACTTCAGGGATCTGCTGGTGCGTCCAAGGGATGCCTTCGACCTTTGGCCGCTGATAGCGCTCGGGCTTTCCAAATGGGCTGAGTACTACGTCGTCGCCGGAATCGGGGAGACGCCCGATCGTCGAGGTTTGGTTAGCCCCCTTGAGAACCTCGGTGCGGATCAGGCCATCCGGATCCGATGGCAGCACTTTCAGCTTTACGCCAGGGTTAGTCGAGAGAAAGAGAATCGTCCCGGCCGGTCGGCTGAACTCAAGTTCCGGCTCGATCGTGATCAAGGGTCGGCGCACCATCCAGTTATTGGAGTTCGGGGTTCTGCGGTCAGGATCCACTGCCACAACGTGCCCAGCGAGGGCCTCGCCACTGGCTACTACCGCTGCCATCACGAGCGGATCGTCCCAAGCCATCTCGCGCTGAAGCTCATCGGTTCGGGCCTCCAGAAAGGCCAGCCGGCTTGCGTTTTGGGTCGGCGTGGGGATGTTTCGGAAGTACGCTCGACCCTCGGTGACTCGATCGAGGTGGTAGGTCCAATCTTCTCGGTCCGATTTCCACCGCTCAGCGACGTGGTCCGCGACTGGCAGGGAGTCAAGGCAAGCCAGAGTTCGCCAGCAGTCCCTCCACGCCGGGGTGAGCTGCTCGCGAATCTCCCCCTCCAGATCACGCCTTACGGAGGCCCGGGCAGAATCGTCTCTGGCGACATGCCAATCCTGGATCAGTTCGACCAAGGTTTCGGCATCCCAGTTGGGGTCAGAATTAGGGCCGGCTGGGGGTGACGCCTCTCCTTCCTTGGCGGCTTGCGGGCCGCTCTTGCCTGCCGGAGGATCGATCCAGCCGAGTTGGGCTGCCAGATTGAGGTCCTCTGAGGGAAGCTGACCAGTTTGCCAGTGCGTGGTAAGGACCTCGGTGGCAGCTAGGACGAGGCAGCTTCCGGGCATAGGGTCGACGAAGAAGGAAAGATGCTTTCCGGCCAGCGGAACTGAAAGTGGCGTTGGGGAGTCGCCGTCGGTCTGCAGGTTGCGGGTGAAGCGGCCGACGATTCCGCTTAGCCATGAGGCGGTGGGGGCGTTGGGAACGACGAGTTGGGGTGCATCTAGGCATATCCCGGCTTCGTCGCGGTTTTCGAACCTGGCGAGATAGGCCAGGAACTCGGTGGCGAATTCGGCAAGGACCTCGAACCGGAGGCCACGGTTACGAGGCTCCGGGACGATCATGCAATGAGGGGGTTCATCGTTTCTGGTTCCCCACATCAACGCGAGTGGTGCACCGGGATCACCGGCGAGGTGGTAGCCGACGATGACAAGTGGGCGTGGGCTTAGATGGATGTGACGCCGAGTCGTCTTCGCGATGGCTTGGCCCTCGTCAGCAGCGCGAAGAGCCTGATGGGTACGCAGGGCGTTCACGCGATTCCTCTCGTTGCGAGCCGGGCCGCGGCGGCAGCGCGCCCAAGGGCCGCCGCAACTGCCAGCTCGGAGGTGTCGGCTGGGCCCCGGCCGCCCTCGGCCAAGTCGAGGACGGCGCCGATGTCGGTCACGTTGCCGCAGGCGCCCGCCACGGCGGAGCCGAGTCGTGCAGTGGAGCGATGGAGCTCCGCCTCGCCCCGGCAGTGGGAGAACAGTGGGCAGGAAACGCATCCGTCCGTAAACCGGGGGGACAGTGGTGCGAGGGCCTCTTTGGCGGCCGTCACTGCTGTTGCTATCTCGTCAGGACTGGCCCCGCCAACAGGGTGCGGTGGCAGCTGGGTTCCGGCAGGGATGGCGTCGAGGATCTCATCTGCCCGCGGGACCGTCGCCAATTGACGTTGCAGTCGGCGGACCTGCATGTCGATGTCAATAGGCACCGCAGTCGGCTGAAAGGACAGGTTTTCGGGCAGCACGATCATCGTGACGGTATTGACGAGATCTCGGGATGCGCCGATCTCGAGCATGAGTTGCTGGAGGCTCAGGACGTATACCGCGGTCTGGCGGACCGTCGCCGAGGCTTGGACTGGATCAGCGCGCCCATCAATGCGGGGGTAGGACTTGATCTCGATGACGTGAATCCGCCCGTTGATGGCGAAGGCGAGTACGTCCTGCTCGAGGTAGACGGTCTCGCCACCGAAGTCGAGACGGGTCATGGCGTGCCGGATCAGATTGGGTGCGTGGGTCGGGTCGTCGAGCATCTCCTGCGCTCGCTGGCGCGTAAGCGTCGCTCGCAGCTCATTCATCCTGCTTCCGGTCATCCCGGGATAGGCTTCTCTTAGCCCGGATGCGGAGAGGTCAAGCTGGCGCACTTCGGGAATCTCAAGGTCAAGATGACGTCGCGCAAGACGTACGATCTCTGCCATCCCGTTCGCCAATACTTGTTGCTCGAACTGGTTGCCGCGGGCGATGGCGAACGGCGACTGCCGATCCCTTGGGAGACCGCTCACCAAGCTTCCGAGTTTGTCCAGATTGACCCCTGCCGCATCAAGCGCGGTGCGGCGCTCGCACCCTGGGGCCTCAAGCGCACCCGCGACGCGGCGCGCATTGAGCTGTTGCCGGGGGAATTCTCCACGGAAACTTTCGAGCCGACTTGGCGTGTTGGTCATCGGGACTCTCCGGTGGCGTGTAGGGCGACCGTTTGAATCTGAGTACCGAACAAAAGGGCCTCTGCATCGAGCTGGGATTCAGCTCGCTTCGCGGCCATAGAGCGTTCGAGTTCATCATTCGCCTCGATCTCCATTAGCTCCGTTCGAGCGCCCTCAGCTACGGCCTCGGGATCGGCGCCGAAGGGTTTGATTCCTGGAATGGTCGCGCCAAGGCGGGCCACCAGACGGATCATCGGGTCCTCGTAGGTCGTTCCCGTTACGGCCGACGCCTCTTCGGCGAGTGAGATCGTGCTGTGCAACATGTCGACCCGAGGCGAGAGCGGGGCGATTAGCCGCAGACTGGTCGGCCAGGTGGAGAGCGCGATCGTTCCGCGTACGGGAGTGAACCGGTCGAAGGCCAGCGCCGGCACAACGTAGACGTCGCGAGCTCGCCGCCCTGGTAGCCCTTGAGATTTTCGCCAGCTTCGCGCCTCGTCACGGCGCAGGGAGGACAGCTTGCGCGTATCCACCGACTCGCCCCAGCGAGACTTCGTTACATCCGAGACCAAGCGGGCACTAGAAGGGCGTTTCGTAAGCCGCAGGGTCCGGATCAGCTGATCTCGCAGGGGGATCGAAGACTCGTATGACGATCCGGCTGGGGCCACCTTCGGGTTGCTCTTGTGCACCAGGCGGTTCCTGCGGCGCTCGAGGATGGCCACATCCTCGAGTAGTCGAGTCGCCTCAGCGGTATCGCCGGACGAAGTCGCCTCGACCAAAGCCTCGTTGGCGAGTCGGAGGGCAGTAACGACCTCTATTAGATCTTCGACTCGTTCCATGGAATCCATGTTACCACGTCTTCCATGTTTTCCATGAAAATCTTATCGAAGGACGAGAACGCTCTCAACGGCTGAAGCTTTGGCGCGGTACCGACGGGCGCGGGGATTCATGCTCGCCCGGTTCCGAATCACCGGAAAATCGTGGCGCTCGGCGGACTCGAAGCCACGCGCGACTGCCATCTCTCCCAAGATCTCAGCGGTGTCGTTGTGGAGGTCCTTGTAGTAGTTGTCTTGCACAACCAAGACTGCGAAAGCGTTTTCTCGCATTACTCGGCGCAACTCGCCGAGGGAACTCCACATTCCAGAGTAATACTGGCGGAAGTAGTTCGTGTAATAACCACTTGAGGCCTTGCTGGTATGTCCCGCCACGCCTTTGAGGAACGCAGACGCGGCTGGTCCCCATCGCTCGGGGGTCCCTCGGTCCTCCGTCATCGTTGGCGTGCCGACCATCTTGTTTCGTAAGAGCTTGACGTCACTCTCCCCTGCGCCAAGCACCGCTAGCTCAGGGCGCGTAGCTACCCCATAATCGATTCGCGTGCAGTACGGCGGCGAGCCGACAACAACGTCGATCGAGTCATCGCCCAGCGGGAGCTTGCGACTGTCGGCCAGCCCCACTCGGACATCAACACCACCGTCGAAATTGTCCCGGTGCAGACCTCTTGCCAACTCCCGAGTGGACTCTCGGAAGTGATTCACGATCTCCTTAGGGCGCGGATCTAGAAGATCTGCTTTAGCAACTCGCTTCCACCAGGTCGGGTTGGTCCCGCCCCTCGGGGCTATCAGTACCCGCACGGTGCGGAACAGCGCCGTGTAGAAGAAAGCGGCGAGCGTGCTCATTTCAGGCGAGGTCTTATAGGCAGGCTGAGAGGCGGTGCCACTATCAACGAGAAGGCGGTGGACGCTTTGTTGAAGACCTCGGATTGAGTTGGCTGCGCGCTCCGTGAACCAAAACCGAAGTGCATCATTGTCTAGCTCGGTCGCAGTCGCGTGGGCGATCACATCGTCTCCAAGCGGATTGATGCTTGCCCACACTCCCGCGCCCAGCAACCTGGCTCGAGAAACCACGACTAGCGCTGGATTGACATCAAAACCGACCGCCGAGATTTTTCTGCTGGCAGCGACGACCGTGGTCGTTCCGGTGCCATTCCAAGGATCCAGTGCTAGTTGCGTCGTTGTGGGGAGCTTGTTCAGAGCTTGTTCGACGAAGCTGGCGGAGTAACCCGCGTAATAGCGGTACCACGAGTCCACCGCATCACAGCTTGCGCCCACCTTCGGATTCACGAAGGTCTCGGAGGTTGCGTCTCGACTCAAGGTCCACTCCTGCCAAAGGGGCCATGAGGCGGATCGTCATGCGCAAGCGCCTCATGCCGATGCCAAGAGCTGTTGGCTCGCCGACGCGCGGCCTTCCGATTCGCCGCCAGCTTCTGAGGCTTGCAGAGGAGACAACCGCTCCGGCGGTGCTTAGGTCGTTTGCGCTTGTGGTGAGCCATAAATTGAGGCTACCGCGATTTCTTGTGTTTTGTACGCCGTGTACCCTTGCGTGTACCCTTGGGATATGGCTGAGCGAAACCGCCGAATCAACGTCACCCTCGAGCCGGACTACGCGCAGAAGCTGGCGAGCCTGGCGGAGCGCACGCATGTGCAGGAGGGAACCCTGGCTCGCTCGCTCCTCTCCAGCGCGCTCGACGAAGCCGACCCCGATGCGTGGCGGATCACTGAAATCCTCGACGGGATTCCTGGAGCATGGGAGAGGGCGCAGGCTTCGATCGAGCAGGCTCGGGGTGGCGAGACGGTGCCACTCTCCGAGCTGTAGTCGATGGCGACGATCGAGGTCACGCGCTTGGCGCGTGACGAGCTTCATGAGCTCATCGAGACTCGCCAGCTTCCGGTCGACACGCGCGAACGGGTCTCGCGCACGTTGCTCATGTTGGAGGAGTTTCCGCGCGCCGGCAAGCAGCTCTCGGGTGTCTGGCGGGACTGTCGGGCGCTGATCGGTCCTTGGGGCTGGCTGATCGTCGTCTACATGTACGTCGAGGCCAAGGATCGTGTCGTTGTTATCGCCTTCCACGACGCTCGGACGTCCGACGCTGCGATCGCCCGCGTCTGACCCCGCTCGGCATCGCGGCGGGTACTAAGTGGGTACTAAGTTGAGCGCAATTCAGTCCAACTCGGACCAACTCGAACCGCTTCAGCAAGCCAAAAAGCAGCCCAGTCAACCAGCACCAGAGACCTCATAACCCGAAGGTCGCAGAGATCCTTCCGGCCCACTACCCTCGTGTAGGCGCTCTCTGGAGCTCCGTGGCAGCACCGCCCTTTGCTGTTGCTATCTCGATTTCGGTCGCCGCGGTCGGCAGATTCAACGAGCTGATAGCTGGCAGCATCGGGTCGACATCCGGATTGTCTATCTGAACCAGATTAGTTGCGACAACGATCAGGTCCCAGGGCTCGCAAGGAACTCCGACTGCCTCGAGCAAGCTAAAGAGCGTCTTCCAATCGCGGGTACCTCCGTTGGCTATCTCGTCGAGATGGCTCCTCAAGGCCGTGCGGTCGCGGCTGCCACCGTTCTGGCCAGCATCTACCAGCACACGGATCCGCTCGATCGAGGCGTCGAGCGCAAGGTCGTGCGGGAGAAATCGATCTTCCAGTTCGCTGGCCAGGTCTTCCGCGTGCTGCAGCGCATCCCCCGAGTTCATGGCTTGGTAGATGCGTCGTCTGGTCGGCGCCGGAAAGTACACCGCCAGCTCCCGAATGACGTCGGCTGGCTCGTCGGAGGTATGTACAAAGTTGAGCAGGGTGCTGAAATAACCGAGGCCGTAACGGAGTTGGCCCGGTTGGCGGTACTTCGGATTGGCCGGGCCCTTGTTTGCGCTGAGCCACAAAGACGCATCCTCGGGACCACGAAGCGCCAGGAACAGGGAGGGGGTCGCCGGGAGAAGCATGTCGACGACGTCCTTGCGATCGCGACTGGCGACGTTCCACGAGTAATGCCAGATGCCGCGCGTGATGTGGCGGTCGAAGTAAACAAGCTCGGCGGCGACGATGGAGAAACCATGGTCGACGAGCCACTTCATCGTCGGCTTGAGGGTACGTCCCACCACCGCGTCGGGCTTCAGCGTGAGCGATGCGAACCGGGACAGGGAGGCAAGCGATTGATTACCTGCTACGGCAAGCAGGTCCTCCCAGCTCTCAAGGAAATAGGTGTCCGTTGCGTAAAGATCCAGCTTGTCTTGGAACCGACTCAGCTGATCAGGCAGGGTGACCCCGTGATTGCGGCCGATCTTCACGTCAGGGTGCTTGGAGTTTCAGCGGTACGTCGGTGGCTGGAGGGATCACGCACATCCGGCGCGCGACCTGGCGGACATAGAACACTATAAGCGGGTTCTGTGCGAATCTGGTTTGCCACACGGACAACGAGGCCGGCGTCTCGACGCGGTTTACTGCGTCCCTGTGATCACTTATTCCATGAGCCTGTCGGCCGACGGCTATATCGCGGGACCCGACGGAAGCTTCGAGTGGGCGGTGCCCAGCCGGGGGCTGCACCGGTTCCACAACGAGCGGGTCGCCGCGGTCGACGCCCAGCTACTCGGCCGGCGCCTCTACGAGACGATGCTCGTGTGGGACACCGAGGAGTTCTCCGACCCCGTGATGGCGGAGTTCGCCGATATCTGGCGCCCGCTCGAGAAGATCGTGTTCTCGACCACGCTGACGAGCGTCGAGGGCAGCAACCGCCTGGCCACGGGGACGCTCGAGGAGGAGATCGCCGCGCTCGGGGACCGGAGGATCGCGGTCGGCGGTGCCGGCCTCGCGGCGGAATGCATGCGGCTCGGGCTGATCGATGAGTTCGAACTGTTCGTCATCCCGATCGTGGTAGGTGGCGGCACGCCGTACTTCCCGCCGGACGTGCATCTCGACCTCGAACTGGTCGAGACGCGTACGTTCGGGGCGACTGCGTACTTGCGTTACCGCCGGCGCGGCTAGAGGTCCTACGCCGGAGCCCTCTGCCTAGAGGTTGGCCGCTGCGAGCGCACCAGCAGAACCAGATAGGTGAGGAGTAGGACGATCGTCGCGGCCTCGGCGATGAAGGAGAGCACGATCGCGGTCCGGTAGCCGTGCTCCATGAAGCCGAAGAGCTCGGTGTGCTCGGAGATCAGCAGGAAGACTGCGGAGCTGGCGGCCAGTGCGATTCCACCGAGGGCGACGGCAGCAAGGGCGAACTCCCCGCCCCCGCCCAGGACCCGGTCGACGAGCCGATCGGTGGGGAGGATCAGGAGCAGCGCCAGGATGACCGCGCCGACCAGATTCAATACGAATAGCGTCCAGATCACCGGAATGACCTCGTAATGCACGGCGTAGTACTGATCGATGTGCACGGCGCCGACACCAAGGAGCGCCAGGGCCGCCAGGAGGCGCAGGAGATACGGAGGACGTCGCGCTTCGGCTTGCATCGTCAGGAGCCGTACCCTCCGCCGCCGTGGCCCTGGCCGCCGCTTTCACCTTCGCTGCTTGCTTCCTCCGCCGGTTCCGCATTCTTCGGTGACACCAGGTACCAGGGGGCGCCGAACTGTTCGATGTCCTCGCCGCTGGTCGCATCGGGGCTGCTGCCGTCTCCTGCGTAGTAGTAGAGGGGCACACCGGCGTAGGTCACCTGCATGACACCTTCGCGACTTATCGTCCCCAGCTTCGCCTGGGAGACGCCCGGACCGGCCACGGGCGGCGCGCTGGTCTCGAACGGAGGCCAGACCGAGGCGCAGGCCTCCGTGCACGCGCTGTGCCCTTTCCCGTCGGCCAGGAACAGGTACAGCGCATGGCCTTCTCCATCGACGAGGTAAGTCCCCGCGGCAGAGCGATCGGCGCTGACCTTTGCCGGCCCGCCCTGCGACGATGGGATGGCACTCCCGCAGCCCGAGGCAACCGCCGCGGCGAGGAGGAGCAGCGCGACCGCGGCTCGCGCTCGACGAGTTCGACTACCCGCCTGCCCGACCTGCGCTCGCTTCTCCGCAGCGATTCGCATCTCTAGTGCTGCTTAGGACCGGTAGCGGCCTGAGGTTCAGCGAGCAGGTCGGATTCGCAGGACGGGGGCCGGCGAGCCGCCGCTTGTGCTGCTCCCGTCCGGGTGCAACCGATCTCTAACGCGGAAGGGCTCGCGGGCCACCCCGGAGACCCGACCTACGACGCCGAGGTCGAGCGGCGACATCTACCGTGTTGTCGTAGAAGACGTCATGGCAAGCGACACGCGCGTGAGCGTCCTCTGGATCAGTACGTCTTCGACGAGTTCTGGAGCTAGGGCCAGCTCTCGCGAGGGGAGGCACCCCCGGTCCGGGTGCGCCGCACAGCCCGCACGCGGGATCAGGTGCACCAGGGGTTCTTCGGCACGTCGGCGCAGGGTTCGGGCATGCTCGGCAGGTTCGAGGGCACCGGGGGTAGCGAGAACTGGGCCGCCGGCCGTGGGTAACTCGCCCCGGGCAGCCCCGGGCACGGGGCGACCAGCTGGCTTGCGCAGAGGACCTCGGCGGCGAGGACGGCCTGGTCGCCTGAGTTCGGGCTTTCGCACATCCCTCCTGAGGGCTGGTAGATCGGGTTGGTCTCGATGCCGGGCGGATCGGTCCCGTCCGGGACGCTGTCGCCGGCGAAGCAGTTGCCCGGGTTGTGGAGCATCGTCGCCAGGCCGATGTCGCCGTTGCTCGGATTGCCGAAGAAGCCGTTGCCCGAGAACGCGTTGTTCTCGCTGACGTTGCCGTAGGCAGGGAAGTAACAGGTTTCGCCTTCCGGAACCGGCACGTAGGTGCCGCCCTGGCACGGGGTCGTGACGTCGGCGGGCGGGGTCTCCTGGTCGGGCAGGTCGGCGATCAGCTCCCCCCAGGAGCCGTTGTGGGTGACGGTGTTGCCCGAGAGCGTCATGTAGGTGCTGCCGGCCAGAACCATGCCGGTGCCGACCGGCGAGCCGCCGGCGAGGCCGGAGCCGTTGCCGGGCACGTTCGGGTTGTTGTTGTCGTGGATGTAGTTGTCGGCCCAGACCGTGCACGACTGGGTTCCGAGCGGCCCGCTTTGGCCAGGCGGGCAGAGGCCGATCTGAGGCGAGGGCCAGTCGTCGTTGTTCTGCGAATTCGAGACCAGGCCGCTCTTGTTGTTGTCGCACTCGTTGTGCTTGACCAGCAGGTATCCCCCGGCATTGGTGCTCGAGAGGCAAAGCGCGCTGTTCTCGCCCTGGTCGTCTTCCATCACCTGGTTGCAGGCCTGCTGGCAGGCACCGATGTAGTAGGCGGAGTCCGCCATGTTGCTGGCGTAGGAGTGCTTGAAGAAGCCGTTGGTCGAGTTGCTGGTGAAGATCCCGTAGTCCCCGGCCGGGTAGTCGACCCCGCAGCAGGGGGCGAGCACGCCCGAGACGGTGCTCGAGTAGCTGGAGGTCGCGGTCAGGTAGTTGCCCCAGAAGCCGCTGAGGCCGATGTGGCCGGTGCCGTCGCCGCCGTTCCACCAGATCTGGTTGCCCTCCTCGCCCCCGTTGAGGTAGTTGCAGACGGTGAGGTTTTCGATCCAGGTGTTGTCGGTTTCGTAAACGTCGATGCCGTTGCGGTTCAGCGGCCCCTGGTCGAGCGGGCGCGCGGAGCAGCGCGGCGTCCCCGGCCTCGTGCCGTCGACGACGACCGCGTTGCGGTTCATGCCCCGTAGGTGCACGTTCGGCGTGGTGATCAGAACTCCGGCGGGCTCTTCGCCGCCAGGATTGCCGAGTTCCTTGTAGTCGCCGGGGCCGACCAGGATCCAGTCGCCCGGCTGGGCCGCGTCGACGGCTGCCTGGATCGTCCTGAACTGCCCCGGGATGTGGTTCCAGGTGCCAACCCGCAGGACGCTCGCGTGCGCGGCGGAGACACCACATATGGCGATGGCCAGACCGAGGACAAGCACCCGCATCGCACGCCATCGCCGCATCGGTGAACCTCCTGGAGTCGTATCTCTACCAACTTTTAGGTAAAGATACCCGAACGAACGCGGCTATGCAGGCTCTAGTCAGTCCACCAGTCGCGCCGGCCCTCGACGTCGTCGCGCGGAGACTCGCCGAGATTGGGTGCGCCGATGACGAGGATCTCGAGGCCCTCCGGCCCAGCCTCGTAGCCTCGCCACGTTCCGGGCGGGACGCGCACCGCGTCCCATTCCCTGAGCTCGATGATCTCGTCGTCGAGCTTCATCCGCCCGCTCCCACGTAGGACCACGTAGACCTCCTCCTGCATCTTGTGTACGTGGCCGTACGGGAAGCGATAGCTGGGCGGGACGCGCTGGTAGCCCAGGCCGGACCTCTCGAGCTCGAGAGGTCCGGTTGCCAACCGGAACTCCAGATCCGGGGCACCGTCGAAGTTGGACCCAACGTCCGCCACGTTCTCCTTCAGGTTCCTGAGAGTGAACGGCACGCCGCAATCCTATGCCCCGGGGTCGACGGGCCCCGCGAACGTCTCTGCGCGGAGCGATAGCCCTAACGGCGCAGCGCCCTGACTCGGTCAGGGCGCTGCTGCCGCGCCTGGGCGGCAAGGGACTACAGACAATCTGCACGGTGACACACTCAACGCAATGGTCAAGTTGAATCAAGTTCCTGTAGTAACAACTAGTCGGCCTGGCACCGGGCGCCTGAGGGCGCAGCGATAGCTGTACCTAGGATGTCGTTTTCAATGCTGCGCGCCCTTCGATCACGGCTTGTAATTGCCCTTGCCCTCGGCCTCGCACTCCTCGCCGGCTGCGGCTCCGGCGGCGACCCGCATACCTCGGCAAGCGGATTGCCGAAGGAAATCGTGATCGGCGCCGCGATCGCCAAGAGCGGCTACCTCGTCCCCTACGACGCCAACATCGCCGCGATCGAACAACTGGTCAAGGAAACCAACGCCCATGGCGGCATCGACGGCTCCAAGCTCCGTTTCGTGACCGTCGACAACCGCTCCGAACCCCAGCAGCAGCCGGTCGCCGTCCAGAAGGTGATCGAAGACGGCGCCGACGTCCTCATCGTCAGCTGCGAAGTGCCGATCGCCGCAGCCGGCGCCCCGATCGCGGAAGAACACGACGAGCTCAACTTCACCCTCTGCGCCAGCGAACCCGGCTTCGGCCCGCCCTACACCGGCCGGCTCTCCTTCAGCGCCAACCGCAGCCTGATCAGCGAGGCCTCCACCCGCGCCACCTTCCTCTGGGAACGGGGCATCCGCCATCCATTCGAGCTGACTGACACCCAGATCCTGCTCGGCAGGATCGACCAGTTCGGTTTCCAGAAGACCTTCGAACACCTCGGTGGCAAGCTCGCCGGGCAGGCCGACTTCAAGAACGAAGACCTGTCGATTGCCTCCCAGATCGCCGAGATCAAGCGCTCCGGTGCCGACGCGATCAACATCAGCTCCTATCCGCCGGGGGGAGCTGCGGCGATCAAGCAGATTCGCGCCGCCGGCATCGACCTGCCGATCACCGCGACGAGCGCCTTCGACGGTACGTTCTGGCTGAAGAGCGTCCCCGACACGAAGAATGTGTACGTAACGGACAATGGCTCCGCCTATGACCCAACCAATAGGCAAACGGCCAAACTGTTTGAAAGGCTGAAGCGCGCCGGAGTTAATACTGATGTTTCCGGCAACCTGCTGGCTTCCTACGCCGCCGGGCAGCTGATGCTCGACGCGATCCGCGAAACCCGCACCACCGACGGCGCCAAGCTCGCCACCGCCTTGGAAGCGAAGCCACATCAGACTGTCATGGGCTCGCTTGGCTACACGGCCAACAATCACTTACCCTCGGGTCCGTGGTACATCTACGAATACCCCGACCGCAAGCCGAAGCTCCTCAAGCGGGTCAAGCCCGCATACGTGCCCGAATACGAACAGTAAGCCGCGCGGTGAGTTGATTGGAGCCTGAGCATCCCGCCTCGGGGGGCCGCCGCGCAGGTCGCCGCAAGCGACCCTCTGTAATCGGCCTCGAGGGGCTCCGCCGGCCTGAGCGGGGCGGCGGAGTCCCCCTTTACTACCAGCTTGGCGAGATCCTCAAGGAGAAGCTCGACGAGGGTGCCTGGGCGTCCGGGACCTTGTTTCCCTCGGAGCGTGAGCTCGAAGAGTATTTCGAAGTCTCGCGCGCGGTCGTCCGCCCGGCCCTCAGCCTGCTCGAACGCGATGGGGTCATCTATCGCCGCCGCGGGTCGGGGACCTACGTCGCCGAGCCCAAGCGCCTGGTGCCGATCAGGGGCTTGATCCGCTCCCTGCAGGAGAGTCGCCTCGGCGACTCGCGGATCGCCGTCCTGCGCATTCGCCAGGAGACGAATGACCAGACGATGGCCGACTCTCTCGACCTCTCCCGTGGGGAGACCGTCGCTCAGGTCACCTCGATCCTCCGCATCGACAAACCGATCTGCTGGCTCGACTGCTTTTTCCCCCTCGAGCGGGTGCCCTGGTTGCTGGGCGCTGCGGTCTCGCTCCAGGGCGGCGAACAGCCGGCCCTTGGCGAGCCGCTGCGGCTCACCCGTATCGACGTTTCGTTCGAGGGTTCCTCGTGCGGACCTTGGACCGCCAAAATCCTCGGGGTCCGCACCGGCGACCCGGTCTTGGTCGGCCGGCTCCTCCAGTACGGCATTCCCGCGGATCAGAGCCGAGAGTGCCCCGTCGAGCTGACCCGCATCGTCGCCCGCAGCGACATCTCCCAGTTTCACTACGAGGAGGCCACCGGCTTGCTTGAACGGCGGCGCGGACGGAGCGGCGCCTAGGAGGGCTCAGCTGCCGCTGCGCCGGTTTGAGTGGAGCGCGCGGCGAGGGCTCGGTTGACGAACTCCACAAACGCCTCTCGGTAGGCGAGCGTGTACCGATCGGCAAGCGTGTTGACCTCTGCGTTGGGATCCAACGGCAGCTCGGGCGTCTCGATCTTTGAGATGACCCCCACGTCCTCGGCATAGATGCCGGCGTCGTAGGCGATCACTTTCTCGAGCTGCTCCCGGTCGAAATTCTCGAGGCCCGCCTCGATCCAGTAGTGGATCGACTCGGTTGCGCTGATCGCGCGTGCGGAGTGAAGCAAGCAGCGCTCGCCGTCGTCGGTGAACATCCTCGCCGAGGTGAAGTTAGGCGCGATCGTGTGGTAACCCATTTCTCGCAACGGCCCCCACGCTTCGCCTGCTCCGCCTCCCCATTCCATGTTGCGGCGCAGCGTCACCTCGAGCCCATTCTTCTCTGGCATCAGTGGCTCGATCACCTCGGGTTGAGGCCCAATGGTGTCCTGGTGGACGAAGGCGAAATGGGAGACGTCGCGGAAGTTCTCGATCATCAACCCGAATGCGACCGGCAGCTCAAAGGGGGCGCCGTGACCCCACGTCCACTCGTCTTCGTCGAACCAGGGAACGTCGGGCACGTCGGTCAGCGGCTCCTCGAGCGTCGTCCAGACAAGCCCCCAGTGCACACGCACGGGATATGACGGAATCCGGGCGAGTGGGGGGATCTGACGCTGGTCGGCAAGCGAGGGAATCCGGCTGCAAGAGCCGTCGCCCGCCCACTCCCAGCCGTGATAGGGGCACTGAATGCTCTCGCCGCAGACCTTGCCCATCGAGAGCAAGGCGCCACGATGGGCGCAGCGGTCGGCGACCACGGCCGCCTCACCGTTCTCGGTGAGGAAGACGGCAAGGGGCTCATCCAGTAGGACCGCCCGCTGGGGCCCCTCCTTGAGGTCCTCCAGCCTTGCCACCGGCTGCCAGCAGTGGCGCAGCGCCAGCGTCACGTCTTCACTGCTTGGCGACAAGAAAGATTGATCAGTCATCTCTCTCTGACATTTATAGCTGTCTCCCCATGTAAGCACGCAGGACCTCGGGGTTGCGCTGCAGCTCCTCACGCCTGCCGCTGGCGCGAACCTTGCCACCGGCCAGCACCAGGCTTCGCTGGCAAAAGTCAATCGTCCGCGCCGCGTTTTGCTCGACGAGGAGCATCGTCGCTCCCTCCGTGCGAAGTTCCTCCAGCAGCCCATAGATGACGTCGATCATCTTCGGCGCGAGGCCGAGCGAGGGCTCGTCGAGGATCAGCAGCCGTGGCTTGCGCAGCAGGGCGCGGGCCACTGCGAGCTGTTGCTGCTCACCACCCGAAAGGCGGTCGGCACGCTGTCCGGCTCGCTCGCGCAGAATCGGCAGCCGCTCCAGGACCTGCTTCATCGTTTCGCTGCCGTTGCCTTGTGCAGCCAGGTGCAGATTCTCCGCCACGGTCAGCGTGCCGAAGATCTGACGGCCCTCGGGCACCAGCGCGATTCCCAGCCTTGCGATCTCCTCCGGTGCAAGCCCACGCAGAGGTCTGCCTTCGAAGCTGATCTCGCCGGCGCTCGCACGCGTGAGGCCACAGATCGCGCGCAAAAGCGAGCTCTTGCCGGCGCCGTTGGGGCCGACCATGCCGACGACTTCCGCCTCGTCGAGGCTCATCTCGACGCCGTGGAGAACCTCGACGCCGCCGTAGGCGACCTTCAAGTCGCGGAGCTCAAGCATGGGCGCCCGCTACATAAGACGTGCCAAGGTAAGCCTCGACCACGGCGGGATGGGCTTGGACTTCTTCGGGGGTCCCGACCACGACCGTCTCACCGTCGTCGAGTACCTGCACTTGCGAGCAGAGGTCCATCACCACGTTCATGTCGTGCTCGATCAGCAAGATCGCGCAGCCGAAGTCCTGGAGCACCCCGCGGAGAATCGCGACCAGATCTCGACACTCCTCGTCATTCAGCCCTGCCGCGGGCTCGTCGAGCAGCAGGTAGCGGGGCCCGGTGGCGAGGGCGCGGGCAATGCCCAGCAGCCGCTGGTTCCCTGGCGGCTGCAGGCCGGCGGGGTTCTGCGCGCGCTCGCTCAGGCCGAGGCGCTCGAGCACGTTTGCGGCGATCTCCACGGCGCGTCGCCGGCCGACCCCGACACCCATCGCCCCCACGGCGACGCTCTCCATCACGGTCAGCCCCGCGAAGGGGAGCGCTGCCTGGAACGTGCGCCCAAGTCCTGCCCGCGCGAGGCGCGCCGGCGACCAGCTGGTCACCTCAACTCCAGCGAGGAAGACGCTTCCGGAATCGGCAGTCTGGAAGCCGCTGAGGACGTTGACAAGGGTCGTCTTGCCGGCGCCGTTGGGCCCGATCAGCCCGAGGGCCTCGCCAGGAGGCAGCTCGAGCTCTACTCCTCTCAGCACCTGCAATCCGGAGAAGGCAAGAGAGATCCCCTCGGCGCGAAGACTCTCAGCCGATCCGTGGGCGGACCGTGACTTTGCTTGATCCCTCGCCGCTTCCGCGGCTGACGTCGATAGAACGGGAAAGCGCAGCCGGCGGCGGATCGGCCCGATCTCGCCCGCCTCGCGACCGCCAGTAAGTCCGTCCGGCAGCGCGACCATCGTCACCAGCAGGATCAGGCCGAGGCCGATGGCGGCCAGGCCCGGGGTTTCGCCGATCGAGAACAGCCCGAACACGTGGGCGCCTTCCTCGAGGTTGCGCAGCAGCTCGTTGACCGTTGCCACCGCGATGGTTCCGACGACGGCCCCGAGGACGCTGCGAGCGCCGCCGACCACCAGCATGGTGATCGTCGTCACCGAGGCGGCGAAGTAGAAGGTGTTCGAAGAGAGGGTCCCGGACTGGTGCACCTCCAGGGCGCCGCCGATCCCGCAGAGCATCGCGCTGATCGTGAACGCGATCAATCGCTCCCGCATCAGGCTGATGCCGATCGAGCGTGCCGCTACCTCCCCTTCGCGGGTCGCCTGCAGCCGATAGCCGCTTGCCGACCATTTGAAGGCGAGCACCGCGACGACCGCCACGCTGGCCCAAATCCCTGCCGACCGAATGTCGGTGGTCCTCGGGATGCTCACCAGCCCGCCGCTTCCACCGGTGACCTGGTCCCAGTTGGCGAGGACGTTGTAGGCGACGATCAGGAAGGCAAAGGTCGAGATCGGGATCGCCAGCGTCGAAGTTCTCATCAGCGGCCAGCCGACCACCGCTGCCAGCAACCCGCTCGCCACCGCGGCGATCAGGGTGGAAAGCAAGGGACTGAGCTGGGCGTCGGTGATCAGCTTTGGCAGCGCAGGCGCCTGCAGGGCCGTGAAAATCGCGGGGATCGTGAGCAGGGCTGCGATGTACGCGCCGCTTGCCGCAAAGCCCAACTGCCCGAACGAGTAGACGCCGCTATTGCCGATGAAGACCTGCAGGCCGAGGACGATGATCAGATTGCAGAGGATCAACGTGACGGTGTCTTCGAAAGAGGGAGTGCCACTTGCCCCGACCACAGCGGTTAGCAGCACGAGGGCGAGCGGGACGACTAAAGAGATAGCTGCGGAGGCCGGGGAGCGCAGTCCCCGGCCGTTCATATGCGTGCCTCCCCGGTCGCCGCGCCGAGCAGGCCCTGTGGCCTGACGATCAGGATCGCTACGGGAAGGGAGAAGACGATCGCGTCACGGAACGGAACCAGCCCATCCGGCAAGTAGGTGCCGAGCAGCGATGAGAGGGCTCCCAGCACGAGGCCGCCGACCACGGCGCCGAAAATCCTGCCGAAGCCGCCGATCACTACGGCAATGAAGCCGACCAGCACCGGCGTCAGGCCCATCGTCGGAGAGACCTGACCCGTCTGCATCACGATCAGCACTCCCACGATGCCCGCGAGTGCGCCGCTGATCGCGAAGGCGATCGCGATCACCCGGTTGGCACGGACACCGAGCAGTCGGGCCATCTCGAAGTTCTCCGCCGCCGCCCGCATCTCGAGGCCGATGCGGGTCCGGTAGAGCAGCCAGCCGAGGCCGCCGAGGACGACCACGGTCAGCGCGAGGGTGAGGATCTCGAGGTTCGGAATCGAGAGGGCGCCGATCTGGCTCGATTCGCTCAGCAGCTCAGGCGTCGCCACTGACTGGGCGCGGGCGTCTACCGTCGCGCTGACAACGTTCTGCAGGATGGTCGCCACCGCAAGCGACGTAACGAGCTGAGCAGCCAGGTCGGCGTTCCGGACGGGGCGGAAAGCAACCCGCTCGGCTAGGACCGCGATCGCGATTCCCGTGGCAAGTGCGGCGCCGACCGCAATGGCGAACGGCACTCCGGCCAACAGGTAGAGGGCGTAGGCGGGGAGCATGATGAACTCGCCTTGGGCGAAGTTCATCATCCCCATCACGGTGTAGATCAAGGTGACGCCGATGGCGATCAGCGCATAAAGGCCACCAAGGGCCAGCGCGTCAATCAGGCTTTGCGCAAGGTTGGTCATCGGATCGGGCACCGATCGGTGCTTCTTTAGTCAAGACTGACACAGGGCTTGAAAAACCGGCATGTAGCGTTTCGGAGAGCAGGCTGATCGCCTAAGGTCACGGTTGTGGCTCTTCACACCGACATCCCGAGCCGCCGTCAGATCGAGCGTCTTCTGCAGGCCCGTGGAGACCAGCTTGTCTCGATTTACCTGCCGACCAGCCCGATCACTCCCGAGGCCGATGCGGCCCGGATCGCCTTCAAGAACCTCGCCGGCGAGGCGGTGGCGGAGTTGGATACGGGAAGTGCCAGGGCCGATCGCGAGGCGATCGAGCAGGCGCTCGACGACCTCCACGACGATCATCGGTTCTGGGCGGAGCAGGCCCACTCGCTCGCGGTCTTCGTCGACGCTCACGGCCTGCGCAGCTTTCGCCTGCCGAATCGGTTGACGGCGGCGGTCCAAGTCGCCGACCGTTACTACGTAAAGCCGCTGTTGCGTACTGTCACTTTCCCGCAGACGGCCTTTGTGCTGGCACTCGCCGAGGGCTCGGTGCGCTTGTTGGAGGTAACTCCCGACCTGCCGACCTTCGAGGTGCGCGTGCCCGACCTGCCGAGGGGCGCGGCGGATGCCGTCGGCAAGGCCTCGATCACCGACCGCTCCCCGGCCCGGCGCTTGCAGGGCACCGAGGGTCGCAAGACGCTGGTCCGCAACTACGCACGCGCGGTTGACAAGGCGCTGGGGACGGTGCTGGTCGGCCGCGACGTGCCGCTGATCCTGGCGGCGTCCGAGCTGATCGACGCGATCTTCCGCTCGGTTAATTCCTACCCCCGTCTGGCTGACCGATCGCTTTCGGGCAGCCCGGAGGCCTCCACCGACGCCGAACTGGGGGAGGCCGCCCGCGAGGTCCTCGACGGCCTTTACGCCGACCAGCTACGCGACCTGACCGACCAGTTCGAGCAGCGCTCGGCCGCCGGCCGCAGCGCCGTCGAGATCAACGACCTCGGTCGCGCTGCGACCTTTGGCGCCGTCGAAACCCTCTTTGTCGACATCGATGCCAAGCTGGCCGGGACGATCGACGAGGACTCGGGCGCGGTGTCGCTTGACGATGTCGAGCAGGCCGGTGATTACGGCGTCATCGACGAGCTATGTCGTCGCGTCATCCTCGCCGGCGGCACGGTGCTCGCCGTGCGGGCCGCCGATGTCCCCGGCGGCGGCCCCGCGGCGGCGATCCTGAGGTACCCGGTGTGAATCGATGATCGAGCGGATCGAGGGGATGCCAGGGAACGATCGGCCTGCCCCCGGCGCTGGCTCGTGTCACCGAAGAAGCGAAGCGCTGGGTGGCCGGCTGAACCGGAACTTGAAGCAAATCTAAAAGTACTGATTGGCAGGTGGCGGGCCGTAGAATGGCGCCGTGGCCCTTCTTAAGGTCCCTGTACCCCCTTTTCAACGCTGGCCGATCCGGTGGAAGCTGGCGATCGTGTCGGCCTCGTTAACCCTTGCGATACTCCTCGTGTTTGGCGGCATCGTCGGAACCGTCGCCACGAATCGCATTCGTAGCGATTTCAACCGAGACCTAGAGGACGCCGCGGCCCGTCTAGTGAGCAAGACCCGGATTGTCGAAAGGCCGTTCCAGGAACCGGCGGTTTATAGCCCTGATTTGCGAGCTGTATCCCTGCCAAATGGTGCAACGGCACGAGTCGTCAACACTGAAGGAGTTGTTCTTGATGAAGCTCCCAAGGACCATGCTGATCTGGGCTTGCCGAAGCTCGGTCTTACTGCTGTTGGTTCTGTTTCAGTGGCCACCCAACCTGTATTGGGACCTGACAATGAAATTGTTGGGTATATCCAGTACGCGCGGAGTGACAGTCATGTAGATGCAACCGTCGCGAAGCTCTGGCTCTTCATTGTGGCGGGAATCTTGGGAGGGACCGCCCTGGCAGTTCTTGCAGGTGTTGCTCTGGCTCGTCGTGCGATGAAGCCGATTGCGACCCTGACGTCAAGCGCCCGGGAAATAGCTGCCACCAGGGATGCTTCGAGGAAGCTCCCACAGCCGACGGCGGAAGACGAGGTAGCTGAGCTCAGCAGCACTCTGCAAGACATGCTTAGTGCGTTAGATGCATCTCAGATCGAACGCGAGAAAGCGATGCAAAAACAGCGTGAGTTTGTTGCTGATGCCTCGCACGAGCTGCGCACTCCACTTACGAGCATCCTGGCGAATCTTGAACTGCTTGAAGCTCAGCTCGGAAGCGTTAACAGCTATGGGGAAGAGCAAGAACTTGCGGCATCCGCCGTTCGTTCATCCCAGCGAATGAGTCGTTTGGTGTCAGACCTCTTGCTGCTGGCGCGTAACGATGCGGGACAGGCACGACCGAAGGTCGACTTGGATCTCTCTGACGTCGCCCTAGGCGCGGCTCGCGAGATCTCGCCGAACTTAGGCGAGCGCACCTTGCGTACTGATTGCCGGGCTGCTCCAGTGCATGGCAATCGAGACGAATTGCACCGCCTTGCGCTCAATCTGCTGGACAACGCCGTCCGGTACACCCCGAACGAAGCTCAAATTTCACTAACCACGAGCTGGGAGCGGGAGGCCAACGCGGTTGTCCTCAGCGTCTCCGACAGCGGTCCAGGGATCCCTGGCGAGCTGAAAGATCATGTGTTCGAGCGATTTGTACGAGGTGCAAGTTCCTCCGATACCGCTGCAAGCGATGGAACCGGATTAGGTTTGGCCATGGTGAAAGCGATTGCGGCATCCCATGGGGGGACCGTTATCACCGAAACGTCGCCGGAGCTAGGTGGCGCGCAGCTCGTTGTGTCGTTGCCCGCCAGGGATGCACGTCCAGTCGATCGATCTACCGGTACGCATCCAAAGGGCGAGCGAGCGGCCGAGACCTGATCACAGCAGTCCGCGCCTGGCCGCCGCGGCGACCGCGGCGGCGCGGGTTGGCAGGCCGAGCTTGGTGCGGACGTTGGCGACGTGGCGATGGACCGTGTGGGGGCTGAGGACGAGGCGCTCGGCGATCTCGCGGTCGGAGAGGCCGCTGGCGACGAGTG
This sequence comes from Solirubrobacterales bacterium, assembly GCA_051961955.1. GTDB lineage: Bacteria > Actinomycetota > Thermoleophilia > Solirubrobacterales > 70-9 > VAYN01. The sequence continues at coordinate 10,401 of JBQCCT010000071.1, read as the reverse complement.
CCAGCACCTCGGTCTCGCGGCTGGTCAGGTCTCGCCCCTCCATCGGCGCCCGATCGGTTTCGGGGCCGGGCATAACCGCGGTGGCGCCCTCGACTCCGAGCGCCTTCAGCGTGGCGCGCAGGACCGCGTCAGCGTCGCCGAACCAGGGGTAGTGGTCGGCTCCGTCGAGCGCCACGAAGCTCGCCCCCGGTAGCTCGGCGGCCAGCTCCCGCCCGAGCTGGAACGGGATCGCCCGGTCCTCGCGGCGGTGGAGGACGACCGCAGGCGTTGCCACGGCGCTTAGGCGGGTGGTGACGTCGAAGCTGTAGACGGTCTCCAGCGAGCGGGCCGCCTTCTCCGCGCCCGTTGCCCCGCGTTGATAGAGGACGAAGGCATCGCGCTCCGCTCCGTTCGCGCTCGGCATGAAGACGTCGGCGAGCGCGCGGGACCCGAGGCCCCAGTGCTCACGGACAAGATCGACCATCGTCTCGCGGGTGTGCACGTCGGCGGGAGGCGGCGAAGAGGTCAATCGACGGCGCCCCAGACGCCTCGACCACGGCGGCTAGCGCCGCCACTTCCCCGTCCACGGTCGCAGCCCGGGTGGTATCGGCGGCGCAGACCCCGGTCCCTGGCGCGTCGTAGCGGATCACCGTGCGGTGCTGACCGAGAGCTTCGACGAAGGCACGGAAGCGCGGATCGCGCCAGTTCAACTCAAGTTGACTCATCCACCAGCCGCAGAACACCAGAGGCGGCCCGTCCCCACTGCGGGCCCAAGCGATGCGGTGGCCTCCCTCTTCGGTGAAGCGGATCTCCTGCTCTTCCACGAACCAAGCTTAGAACCGGAGATATGGCCCGAAAAGGCCATCCGAATTTGGCCCGAACAGGCGAAGCGACGACGACGGCGCGGCGCTTGAATCGAAGGCATGACTACTAGCACCGCGTCGAACCCATCCGTCGAAGTCGCCGAAAGCCGCTTCACCGCAGCCCTCTACGAGCCCTTTCTCTGGCTCGGCGAGCGGCTGGGCATGGCAGCGCGACGGCGGGAGCTCCTGGCCGAGGCCCGCGGCTCTGTGCTCGAGATCGGCGCGGGGACCGGCCTCAACCTTCGCCATTACCCGGCCGGGCTGGAGGAGCTCGTTCTGGCTGAGCCGGGCGAGCCGATGGCGGATCGCATCGACCTCTCGCGAGCCCCCGACGGCGTGCCAACCAAACTCGTCCGCGCTCCCGCCGAGCAGCTCCCCTTTGCCGAGGAAACCTTCGACACCGTCGTCTCAACCCTCGTCCTCTGCACGGTCTCTAACCCGATGGGTGCGATCACAGAGGTAGCCCGGGTCCTGAAGCCGGGAGGCCGCCTGCTCTTCTGCGAGCACGTGGAGGCGGAGCCGGGTTGGCGACGTTCGTGGCAGCGGCGCTCGGCGCGGCCCTGGGCCGCTTTCGCCGACGGCTGCCGCTGCGATCGGCCGACGTTGGCGACGATTGAGTCACAACTGCGGGTTGAGTCGGTCGAGCGCGGCCGCTGGCGAGGGATGCCGGCGATCGTCAAGCCCCTGGTCTGGGGCAGTGCCCAGCCATTTCCTCGCTCGCCCGGATAGAGCTCGCGCCTCTGTGGCAGCTACTCCGCCCCCGGGGCGGGCCGCCGGGGAGGGAGGGCCAATGCTACGACGGTCCCTCGCTACCCTCACAATCGTGACGCCGGAGGAGCTCGCCGACCTCGCGCATCTGCGCCGCGCTCGTGATCTGATGGACCGCGAGTACGCGCGGCCGCTCGAGGTCGCCGAGCTCGGGCGGGCGGCGCTGATGTCGACCGCGCACTTCTCGCGGCGGTTCCGGGCGGCGTATGGGGAGACTCCCTACGCCTACCTGATGACGAGGCGAATCGAGCGGGCGAAGGCGCTGCTGCGCCGCGGCGATCTCTCGGTCACCGAGGTCTGCATGGAGGTCGGGTGCACCTCGCTCGGCTCGTTCAGCGCCCGCTTCACCGAGCTGGTGGGGGAGACGCCGACGGGTTACGGGGCTCGCGACCACAGCGCGCTCGCGAGCGTGCCCGGTTGCGTCGCCAAGGACGTCACCCGCCCGGCTCGCAAGCCGAGCAGGATTGGAGAAACGGCCGCGGCCCTGGCTGCCTAGCCTTGGGATATGAACCTAACTCTCTCCCAATGCTTCGTCATCGTCCATGACCCCGACCTCGCGCTGAGCTTCTACCGCGACACGCTCGGCCTCGAGTTGCGCAACGACGTCGGCAAAGACGGCTTCCGCTGGATCACGGTAGGCGCCGCCTCCCAGCCCAGCATCGCGATCGTTCTCACCAACTACCTGAACGGCAGCCCCGCCGACAACGACGCGGTTGCCGCCCTCGTCGCCAAGGGCGCCCTCAACGGCGTCCACTTCCACACCGACGACCTAGACGCGATCTTCGAGAAGGTGCGCGCCGCGGATGCCGAGATCGTCGAAGAGCCGGCCGAGCGGCCATGGGGCACGCGGGACTTCGCCCTGCGCGACCCCTCCGGCAACCTCGTGCGCATCGACCAGCCGCCGGCATGAAGTCTCCCGCTGAACAGATAGACGCAAGGATCGAGGAGCTAGGCGACTGGCGGGGCGAGCGGCTCGCCCAGATCCGAGCTCTGATCAAGCAGGCCGACCCCGAGGTGGTCGAGGAGTGGAAATGGAAAGGGACGCCGGTGTGGGAGCACGCCGGAATCATCTGCACCGGCGAGACCTACAAGAAAGTCGTGAAGATGACCTTCCTCAAGGGCGCCTCGCTGAAGGACCCCGCCGGTCTCTTCAACTCCAGCCTCGAGGGCAACGCCAGGCGCGCGATCGATTTCCACGAGGAGGACGAGATCGACGCGGAGGCGCTGAAGGGGCTGATTCGTGAAGCCGTTGAGCTGAACGCGTCCTCGGCCGGTTAGGGGCCTTGCCGTCGCCAGGCGCGGCCGAACTCGCGCATCATCCGGGGATAGACGATCAGGTGTCGGAAAGGCGCGATCGCGGTCATGTAGGCCAAGCCGAGGTGTCCGTTCGGTTTGACCAGGACAGCCATCTGGCCGCGGTAGCCGCCGCTCCCGTCAGCGACCCAGCCTAGGTGGAGGACGCCGTGCATCGTCCCGTTGGCGATCTCGGCGGCGTACTCGTCGTTGGTTACGTAAAGCGGCGAGAACGGGACCCCCTCGGGGGCAGGCGGGGAGGGGCCATCGCGCAGGTCCGCCGGCAGCCGCTCCCGCAGGGTCGGAACCCTGGAGCCGAGGCCGCTGCCCGGGTCGTCCCAGCCGAGCAGGCCGCCGACCTTCCAGCGGATCGCGAAGAGGGCGCGGACGGCAGCGGAGGAGCTCTGCGCCGGGTCGAGCGAGGTCGCGAGCCGCACCAGCCGCGGGAAGTCCTCCGGCCCGCCGGGGGTGGGCAGGGCCCACACGTCCTCGAGGCGAAAGTCACGCGTCAGCTCGTGGATCCGCCACGGCTGCGAGGTATGGGCACTCTCCGGGAGCCTCATCTTCCCTTCAACGCTAGCCTGCGGGCAATGGCAAGCGAAGGATCGGGGGCGATCTCCCCGACCGCCCACTACACCGGCGAGACCTGGGTTCGAAACGGCCTCTCCCATCCCCGTCTCGCGACTTGGCAGGGTCGCGTCTTCCACGGCACGATGGCCCTGCCGAACGCGGCCAGCAGGCTCTTCGGTGGTCCGACCCTCGAAGGCGTTCTGCTCGCGCGGCACCGGATCATCGACGCCCTTCTCGAGAACCTGATCAGCGACGGCGCCAGCCAGGTGATCGAGGTTGCCTGCGGCATGTCGCCTCGCGGCTGGCGCTTCAGCCAGCGCTACGGAGAGAAGCTCACCTACATCGAGGCCGACCTGCCGGCGATGGCCCAGCGCAAGCGCGCGGCACTGGCGCAGATGGGATCGCTTGACGACTGCCACCGCGTCGTCAATCTCGACGTGCTCCGGGAGGGCGGCGCGGGGAGCCTCGAGGCCCTGGTCGAGGACATGGATCCGGACAGAGGATTGGCGGTCATCACCGAGGGTCTGCTCGTCTATCTCGAGGATGAGGTTGTGGCGGACCTGTGGGCCCGTCTGGCGAGAGCGCTGAGGCCCTTCTCGCGGGGCGTCTATCTGTCCGACCTCCGTCTGGCCAGCCATGACCCCGGTGTCCCCGAGCGCGCCTTCGGGCTGATCCTCAGCGCCTTCGTCCGCGGCAAGATTCACGCCTACAGCGGCGACGAGGATTCGGCCGAGGCCGAGCTGCTCGAGGCCGGCTTCACGCAGGCCAGGCTGCATAGCGGCGACGAGCACCCCGCCGCCGCCGAGGCCGGTGAAGACCCCGGCGCCGGCATGCTCTGCGTCATTGAGGCTGCGGCCTGACGCCGCAAGCTGCGTCGGTTTCCGACCCGATGTTTGGGCGGTGCCTGCTTTGGGGAGAGTTGCGTTCGGGAGTACTGAAAATCGATGATCACCAGTCAGCCCATTACGCGCACCCGCAAGCTCACCTTCGTCGCCGTTGTCGGGGCGGTCCTTCTCCTTGCGCTCCTTGGGCAGGCGGCGAGCGCGGCAGCTTCGCCGCTGCGGTACGTGGCGCTCGGCGACTCCTACAGCGCTGCCTCCGGAGTGCTGCCACCCGATCCGTTGGCGCCGCCCGACTGCCTGCGCTCGCTTCGCAATTACCCGCACGTGATCGCCAGCGCGACCGGGGTGCAGCTGAAGGACGTCACCTGCGGCGCTGCGGAGACGAGCCACTTCTTCGAATCGCAGTACCCGGGAGTGGCGCCGCAGCTCGACGCCCTGGGACCCGAAACCCAGCTCGTAACGATGACCATCGGCGGTAACGACAGCAACGTCTTCATCGAAACCCTGTTCGACTGCGGCGCCGCCGGCCTCTCGACGCTGGGCCAGGGCAGTCCTTGCAGGGACCGCTACGGGTCTTCATTCGAAGAAACGATCAAGAACACGACTTATCCCTCGCTGGTGAGAGCGCTAAATGCGGTGCGGGCAAAGGCGCCGCGGGCCCGGGTCGCGATCCTCGGTTACCCGTGGATCATGCCGCCGAGCGGAGGCTGCTTCGACAAGATGCCGGTTGCCGAAGGGGACGTCCCCTACGTCCGCGGTATCCAGGCGACGCTCAACGACGCCGTGCGGCGCGCTGCCGCAGCCTCCGGTTCGATCTACGTGAACTTCAACAAAGTCTCGGAAGGCCACGATGCCTGCAAACCGATCGGCGTCCGCTGGATCGAGCCCGTACTTCAAGGCACCAATCCGGTGATCGTGCATCCGAACGCCCTCGGCGAGGCGGAAATGGCGACCCGGACGATTAAGGTGCTGGGTCTGGGCTGAGCGCGCCGGCCAGTAGCTCGACCGAGCGCAGGCGGTTCGGCACCGAGTCGGAATAGTGGACGGTCATCAGCTCGTCGGCGTCGGTCTCAGTGGCGAACTTCTCGAGGTAGGCGGCGACCTCGTCGGGGGTGCCGGCCGCGGTGTAGGCGAGCATTTCGTCGACGGCGGCAGCCTGGGGCGATGCGAGGAGGGCGGTGACATCCTCTTCACTGAGCTTTTGGCCGCGACCGAAGAGGGCGCGGGCGCGGAGGCGGCGAGCCGCCTCGAACTGGGCGGCGGCGCCCTCCGCAGTCTCGGCGGCGATGACGCCGACGCCAGCGATGACGTAGGGCTCGGGCTGCTGTTGGGAGGGCTTGAACTCCTCGTGGTAGAGCGTGATCGCCTCGTGCAGGAAGCGCGGCGCGAAGTGGGAGGCGAAGGCGTAAGGAAGTCCGAGCTCGGCCGCGAGCTCGGCGCCGAAGAGGGAGGAGCCGAGGATGTAGAGGGGCACCTGGGTGCCGTGGCCGGGGATCGCCCGTATCCCGGCAAGCGGGCTCTCGTCGCTGAGGAACTTCTGCAGCTCGACAACGTCTTGGGGGAAGCGGTCGCTCGCCCGCGGGTCGCGGCGCAGGGCCATCCAGGTCCGTTGGTCGGTCCCCGGCGCTCGCCCCAATCCGAGGTCGATCCGGCCCGGGTGTAGCCTCTCCAGCGTCCCGAACTGCTCGGCGATCACCAGCGGCGAGTGGTTCGGCAACATCACCCCGCCGGCGCCAAGACGGATCGTCTCGGTCTGGGCGGCGATGTGAGCGATCAGCACCGCGGTCGCCGAGGAGGCGATCGAGGAGATGTTGTGGTGCTCGGCGTACCAGATGCGTCGGTAGCCGTTCCGCTCCGCGACCCTCGCCAGCTTGACGCTCCCCGCGAAGCTCTCAGCAATCGTCTCCTCCCTGCCGACTGCGGCGAGATCGAGGATTGAGAGGGGGACGGGCGCGGGTGCCATTTAGCGAACCATAGGCATGAGCCGTGCGCGAGTCCGTCCTGGGGGTGCTGTTCCATTCCGGGCGATCTGGGTTAGGTCTTCCGGAATGCGAACGGCACCCCCACTCATCGACGTCGAGTCGCCCCGGCCGCTGCTGGAGCGGCGCCGGCTGCGCCTCTTCGACGGGGCGGAGACGACGCTGCACGTTGCCCGCTTTGCCCGCGAGGAGTTCGTGCCGCGGGTCGTAGCGCTGGAGCCATGTTCGACGGTGCGTGAGTGGTGCGAGCGCAGCGGCGCTGCCCACGCGATCGTCGGCGGCTTCTACATGAGGCCTGGCGGTCCGGCGCTAGGAGACGTCTGGATCGACGGGGAAGCGCTGCCGACCGAGCCCTTCGATCAGCCCTGGCACCGTAAGCGCGCCTGCCTGCACGTGCATGAAGGCGCGGCCCGGATCGCACCGCGGCGCGAGTTCGGTGGCGTCCCCCGCGGTGACCTCCTGCAGGCAGGACCGATGCTGGTCGCCCACGGCCGGCGACAGGTACGGGCGGGAGTGGACACCGAGGGCTTCTCAGCCGGGGCGCGTCAGTTCGACTCCGACATCACCGACGGTCGCTACCCACGGGCGGCGCTCGGTCTCTCGCGGCAGGAGCTGATCGCGGTTGCCTGCGAAGGCCGTGCCGACGATGAGGCCGGCCTGACGATGGAGGAGCTGGCCGCGGCAATGGTCGAGGTCGGCGCTGAGATGGCGATGAACCTCGACGGCGGCGGCTCGGCCTCGCTCGTCGTCGACGGTGCCCTCGTCAACACCCCGCGCGAGGAGCACGGGATCGAGCTGCGCGGCGGCCGCGAGGTCGCCACTGCCCTCCACATCGCTCCGCGCCAAGCGTTTTAGAAGCTCCGCCGGCGGCTAGCTGCAGGCAGTGGGTGCTGCTGCTGACAGAGTGCTGATGGGGATCTACTTCTATCCCCGCGGCGGCTCGGCGCACGCCTGCCGTGCGATTGCCAGGGAGTTCGGCCAAAACGGCCTCGCGGTGACCTTGCTGGCCGGCTCGCGCAGCGATCTCGGGCGCGCGGCGCTGGCGGAGAGCTTCTACGCCGGGCTCGATCTGCGCGCGGTCGACTTCACTCCCGCCGTCCGTTCACCGGATCCGCTGCGCTACTCGGGCCCCGCCGGGACGGCGCCGATCCACGGCTCCTACGAGGATCGGCCCGGGGCCGAGGACGCGGTGCTGGCCAGTCTCGGCGAGGAGACCTTCGAGCTTCAGGTGGACGCTTGGGCCGCGGCGCTGGCTGAGGCTGCCGCGCCCGGCGCCGACCTCCTCTATCTCCACCACCTGACGCCGCTGAACGAGGCCGCGGCGCGGGTGCTGCCGGAGCTGCCGGTGATCGGCCACGTCCACGGCACCGAGCTGCTGATGCTGGAGCGGATCGAGGCGGGGGCGCCCGGCTGGACCCACGCCGCGGAGTGGGCGGCGCGGATGCGTGTTTGGGCCGCGCGATGCGCGCGGATCGTCGTCAACGACCGCGGCGGCCTGCGGCGCGCGGCGCGCCTGTTGGGGCTCGGGGAGGAGCGCTTCGCTTGCATCCCCAACGGCTTCGACCCGGAGTTCGCCCCCGGCCGGGTGGATCGTCGCGCCAACTGGCGGCGGCACCTGCTCGAGCGGCCCTGTGGCTGGCGCCCCGGTGGCGGCCCCGGCAGCGTCTCTTATAAGGAGCGCGACCTCGACCCGCTGACGGGGACGGTGCTGCTCGCGGTCAGCCGCTTCACCGCGGTCAAGCGCCTGCCGCTGTTGATCGAGGCGTTCGCGCAAGCGCAGGCGGGGCTGACCGAGCCGGCGGCGCTGGTGCTGATCGGCGGCCATCCCGGCGAGTGGGAGGGGGAGCACCCCTACGACGCGATCCAGCGCACCGCCGCCAATGGCGTCTTCCTCGCCGGTTGGCATGCCCACGACGAGCTGCCGGAGTTCCTGCGCGCCGGCGACCTCCTCGTGCATGCCTCCGTCCGTGAGCAGTTCGGCCAGGTCCTGATCGAGGCGATGGCCTGCGGCCTTCCCGTCATCGCCGTCGACCGCGGTGGTCCAGCCAGCATCACCGAGGACCCCGAGACCGGCTGGCTGGTCCCGCCCGACGACCGCGACGCCCTCGCCGCCGCGATGACCGCCGCGATCCGTGATGCCGATGACCGCCGCCAACGTGGTAAGCGAGCCCGCGCCGTGGCAGTCGACCGCTACTCCTGGTCCCAGATCGGCAAGTCCCTAACTGCGATCGTCCACAGCGTGATCGACGGCGCCAGCTAAGTTCCGTCTTGGGCTGCGTAGCATGCGTGCGATGGCCACGGGGGAAGTTGCCGAGACCAGAAGCGAGCGGGCTGAGGACTTCCGCTTCGCCTCGTGGGCGGTGCTTCGGCCCTACGCGCTCGGTCTCTACCTGGTGGCGCTGATTCTCTGGAGCGCGCACTACGGGATCCCGGTTCAGCGCGAGCTGGTGATCCTCTGGACCTGTGGCGCCCTCGCCTGCGCTTCGATCGGGCGGCCGCCGCGGGAAATCCTCGAGCTCCTGCGCGACTGGCTGCCGCTCGTGTCGGTCCTTTGCGCTTACGACTTCACGCGCGGGGCGGCGGACTCGCTGGGGATCGGCGTCCACGTCCACCCGATGATTGACTTCGACCGCTTCGTCTTCGGCGGCGAGGTGCCGACCGAATGGCTGCAGGCACGTATCTACACGCCGGGCGTCGTCCACTGGTGGGACGTCCTCTTCACCCTTATCTACACCTCCTACTTCATCGTCCCCTTCGCGCTGGCGGGGGTGTTGTGGGCGCGTGACCGTGTCGCTTTCCAGCGCTTCACCCGCCGCCTCGTCACCCTCACCCTCGCTGGTCTTGCCACCTATGTCGTCTTCCCGGCGGCGCCGCCGTGGTTGGCCGCCGAAGAGGGCCTCCTCGGTCCTGTCCATCGGACCGTCAGCGAAGGCTGGAAGGTCCTGGGGACCGGTACCGCTTCGCTCTTCTCCGAGGGCCAGGGAGCGGTCAACCTCGTCGCCGCGGTGCCCTCGCTCCACGCCGCCTTCACGATGCTGGTGGCGCTGTTCCTCTGGGGCCGGGTACGCCCCTGGCTACGGCCGCTGTTGCTGCTGTATCCGCTGGCGATGGGCATCACCCTGATCGCGACCGGAGAGCATTACTTCTTCGACGTCCTCCTCGGTTGGCTCTACGCGGGCGCGGTGGTGGGTGCCTGGACCTGGTGGGAGCGACGGCGGGCGCCGCAGCTCGAGGCCGAGTCGCTGCAGCCGGAGGCCGTCGGCTAGCGAAGGCGCACGCTGCGCTTCAGTCGCAGTGGATCCGGCCGGGCAGCATCTTCCAGCTGAACCGTGACCGCCAGGCGCCGGGAGCTGCCACGCCTCGCTGCGAGAAGCTTGCGGCCACCTTTGCGGAGTTGCAAGCGCAGCGTCTGCCGCTGCCCCGGCGCGAGCAGGTACCGGCTGTGCGCCAGCAGCACCATCCGCTTCCTCGATTTCCCGCGGGCGCCGATCGCGAGCCTGCCAGAGCATTCGCCGCCGGCACCGCAGCGCAGGCGCACCAGCAGTGCCCGTGGGGTGGCGGCGATCGAGCGCACCGTCGTCAGCCCGCGGCCGGCTTTGAGCGGCACCGCGCCGGGTTCTTCGTAGCCGGCGGCCAGCGTGTAGCCCGGCGGCAGCACCTTCGGCGCCGGCGGCTGGACGACGCCGCCGAGGGCTCCCGGTTGCTCTCGCACCGGTAGCCGCAGCTCGAGGTTGGAGACGGCGATCGGCGCCTGCAGGTTCGAGGGCCGCGAGTAGGGCGCGTCGCTGGGCAACAGCTCCAGCTTGACCGTGTCGCCGCCGGCAAAGCGGTAGGCCTGCGGGTGTAACTGGAAGACGACATTGCCGCCGGCGCCGGGGCGAAGCAGCCCGCGCGCGACCAGTCGCTCTTTGCCTTCGGGTGAGATGTCGAGGAGGCGAGCGGCGAGCTCGGACTCGCTGCCGGTGGTGGCGAGGTCGGCGATGACGGTCGGCGCGCCGAGCAGGGTGAAGCCGCCGCCCGGCACCGTCAGCCGGTAGTTCGCGGCGCCCGCCTGGTCGGCGCCGGAGGCGGTCGCGCAGGCGTTCCCGGTCGCGATCGGGTCGAATT